>JAXDAR010000203.1:0-3451 GCA_034679645.1 Methanothrix sp.
CAATGCCTCCGTCGTCGGCCCGGGAATGCTTTCCACCAGTGGAGCGATCTCCTTCCTGCTCTCAAAGGCATAGCCGGTTGTGGCAAGCTCAGTATTCACGATGATCTGGCTGCCTTCTTGGGCTCCTTTTTCATTCAGGGCCAATAATTTGGCGATATTTTTATCTTTTTCCTTCCAGGATATGGGTGCATGAATGAGGGCAACACTTAGTTCATTAATATGGTTTCCAATCACCGGGATGATCTAGCGCCTCCTGAATGAATTACTCTGCTTCCTCTCCAATAGCCAAAGCCCAAAAATGTTTCGCTATTTAAAAGGATGCTCAGATTGCTGCACGACATCTTACTCCTCCATTTCATCATATAATCTTCCATGGCATAATTGTACTCAAAGACCGATAGACTTATATTATCAAATAAAATTACCTTAAATCAAATTAGTTTTATTAGATGGAAAGAGGATGAGCCATACAATGGATAAGACGCTATTCAGAGGCCTTGTTCGAAGGTTGTGCAGGATATCTTTCATAATCTTGCTGCTCGCACCATCTATTAATGCAGCAGACTGGCCACAATTCCAGAAAGACAAGGCCCATTCGGGTCTGTCCACCGATAGCGTTCCTCTGATGCCCGTGGTGAAGTGGTCAACAGATGTTGATAAAATTTCTGTGACACCCATCATATCTTCCGGGCTGGTTTATGTCCTGACCGGCAATGGCACTCTATCTGCGTTTGATAAGAGGACAGGAGAGAGGAGATGGCAGTCCGGGCTGGCTGGCTGGGAACTGCAGACATCAACCCCGGCCTGTAGCGGTGAGGAGATCTTTGCCGCCACCGATTCCGGAATCCTTGCCGGCTTCGACGAATCGAGCGGCCAGGAGCTGTGGAATCATAGCCTCAGCAACAAGAGATTCGAAGGGCCCCTGACCTATTCAGAGGGACGTATCTATCTTGGCGAGGGAAGCGGCTATGGCAGTACTTTTAAGCGGTATTTCTGTTTCACTGAAGATGGAATTGAGGTCTGGAACATGACCAGAAACACCACAGGATATCAATGGTGCGGCGCCTGCATCCAGGGCAACTACCTGATCTTTGGTGCAAACGATGGCTCAATCCTGAGCCTGGATCGAAGGAATGGCACAGTGGCAGACGAGCTAATTCTTGAGGATAAATCGAGAATATGCTTTGCTCAGGCAGACTCCGGACGCATCCGTGCCTCGGTCTCATGCCGAGGGAACTTCATCTACACAACCTCAGAGTCATCAACTGATACCGGATACGTCTGGAAGATAGGCTTTGACATGAACACCGGGCGATTTTTGAACCGCGGCTGGAGCACGCCCATAGGCTTCAGCACTTCAACCCCCGCAGTCCTCAAAGACAGGGTCTACCTGGGGGCAGGAGAGCATGGCTACCCTGGAGAGGTCCTCTGCCTGGATGACACCAGCGGAGAGGTGATCTGGTCATATCCTCTGGATGCAGGAGTCAAGTCCTCTCCGGCCCTTTCTTTCAATCAAGACAGGATTCGAATCTGCTTTACCACGGCGCGAATGAACGGATCGATGTACTGCCTTGAGGATAAGGGAGATGAAGCGCAGCTGATCTGGGAGTTCAATCCCCCCGACGATGGTTATATCCTGGGTGGAGCGGTCATATCTGATGGACTGGTATATTTTGGAACTGATGCAGGGCGGCTCTACTGTCTTGGGGAAAAATAAATCAATATAATTCAATATAAATCAAGAGGTTTAAATCTATGGAAATAAATATCAAAAATACAATAGAATCAAGGAGAACCTTTTCGATGGGAATGGTGCTGCTGACTGCCATTTTATTGGCAGCGCTCATTCTTCCTGTGCATGGCACGGAATCTGACGTCTGGCCGCAGTTTCACCTGGACCCAGAGCATTCAGGAAGCTCGCCTTTTGCTGTACCCAGGGATAACCAGACCGCCTGGATCAGTGAGAACATCGGCGCTCAACCCGGCTCTTCAGTATCTGTGGCAGATGGCAAGGTATTCGTGAACTGCATAAATCACCTCGTGAGCCTCGAGCAGAGTTCGGGAAAGGTCCTGTGGAATTCATCCTTCGAGCCTAGGCCCGATACCTGCAACGTCTTTGGTTTCACGCCAGCCTACAGTGACGGAAAGGTGTTTTTATCCGCCAACAGGACCGTCTGCCTAAGCGCCGAGGATGGAAGAGAGCTGTGGAATTTCGCCCCTCAGACAGGAAAGGGTGCAGTTGATGGCAGTCCGGCAGTTAGCAATGGCAGGGTATTGGTCAGCGACTGGGACGGCCACCATTACTACTGCCTGGATGAATCAACCGGGAGGGAGCTATGGAACTATACTGTGATGGGCTATGCCCAGTCCACGCCAGCCATATCTGAGGGGAAGGCGGTATTCGGAGGTTGGGAATGGGGCAAGGGAGGCAGGATATACTGTGTTCACCTCGAGAACGGCTCATTGATCTGGAGCCTTGGCACAGAGAACTCGCCTTGCGGGTCTGCCGCCATCTCCAACGGCGTGGTCTACATGACCGCCTTCAATTTCGAGGGAGAGGCAGATATCCTGGCTCTATCGCTGCAGAATGGATCGGTGCTCTGGAAAGAGAAGGTTGAGAGGACTGATTCCACGCCCGCTCTGGCCCAGGGGAGGGCCTACATATGCGGAGGAGTCGACGGGTTCAGCAATCTCTCCACTTACTGCTTTGATGCCTCCAGAGGAGAGTTGATCTGGAAAACAGAGCCGGATGAAATGATAGGCGACTGGAGGTGTTCTCCTGCCTATGCCGATGGCCTGGTATTCGCCGGCAGACTGAATGGCTCGGAATATGCAGGTTTATGCGCCCTTAATGCCACAACAGGTGAGCTTGTATGGAGCCATCCCGCAGGAGGGGCTTCCCCAGCCATAGCAGACGGTATGGTCTTCAGCATAGGAGATGGCAGAGTGTATGCATTCGGCGAGGGAGACAAACCATAGGCTAGAGCCGGTTGCTTTACTCTTTTACTCTTATTCTTTTTTCTCTTTTTTTGTCACCAGTACTCGTTCTTTCTGCGCATGAAGAGGTACACGAAGAACGGCACTCCCAGAAAGGAGGTCATAATGCCTACTGGAAGTATCACCGGTGCAAAGAGGACCCTGGAAAGAGTATCAGAGCCCAGGAGCAAGAGCCCACCCACCAGAGCAGAGCCCGGCAGAAGGAACCTGTGGTCGCCACCGATAACCATTCTGGCTATATGAGGGGAGACCAGGTCTATGAAGCCGATGGTCCCGGTGAAGCAGATTATGCTGGCGGTGATCAGCGAAGCCAGCATCGTGTATATCACCCTCGTCCTCTCCACGTTCACTCCCAGGCTGGCTGCAGTCTCGTCTCCTGCCCCAAGGGCATTGAGGTCCCAGGACTTGATGATGAGATAGGGGAGGCAGGCGATAACAACGGCTGCGACCACAC
>JAXDAR010000204.1:0-17725 GCA_034679645.1 Methanothrix sp.
GAACTTTGAGAAATAGCAAGGGAACTGCTATTCATGAGCTAATCATGACGGCGCTGGCAACATGGGGGCAAAGAGGATTGGATTGTCTCCAAATGCTAACCATAAGACTGGCTAGCTAAACACGTACCATTTCTGATATTTACCGCACGAACTTCTCGATCAGCTCCAGGCAGCTCGTCTCCAGGCCGCACTGCTGCAAGTGATGGGCCAGGAGGCTTGACCTCTCGCTGGCCGGATGATAGACCAAGACCTCTTTGGGCGATATATGCTCTATCATCCTCATCAGCCCCCTGAAGTCCAGATGGTCGCTGAGCTGGATGGTGGGGTATGAGCTATCACGCCTCCCGGTCAGGAAGTACTTCTTTCTTCCCGGCACCTGATGAAGGCTCCAGGGGGTGACCACATTGAAGCCGCTGCCGTTAACCGGGGCCAAAGGCCCTGCCGCATCCCTCATCAGCTCCCGGGTCAGGACCAGGCTCTTTTCATCCATGCCGATCTCATCCTTGTAGCCCATGGCCCTCATCAGAGCCACCGCCCTCTGCGCTTTGCCGAAGGCATAAGCCCCGAAGCTCGCCCCCTCCTCCAGGGCCTCATAAAATCCGGCCAGGTCATCCTCGAAGATGCAGGAGGGATCATAGGGATCGCCATAGTTGGCCTCAGTGACCAGATAATCGCAGCGAGGCAGTTGATGGTAGTCCTTCACATCTCCGGTGACCAGCACCCTCTCCCCGCTCTCCGTCTGCCAGGAAAAGGCGCATGAGCCTATGGTATGGCCGGTGGAATGGGTGTCAACCCTGACTTCATCCACCATGATGCTCTCCCCCACCTGGAAGGTGCGGCCCATGTACTCCCGATCATATCGAATCTCCAGGGCGCGGGCGGTCTGAACTGAAGCCACCGCTCTTGGCGAGTTCATGGCCGACTTGCCATAGTGATCGCTATGGGCATGGGTGATTAGATAGGCATCGGGCTGGGTGCAGGCCTTGGGAGCGCGGCTGGTATCTATGGAGAAGAGATGGGAATCGAAACGAATGGAAAGGTGGGGGGCGCAACTGCCACGGCTGTTGATCCTTCTCACCGGCTCAATGCCGCCTTCGGATCTCGCTCCCTCCATCATACTCCTTCCTCCCACCAACGTGCGCAGTGATCTGCAAATCCAGGATCAGGCGGACAGAGCAGGATCCGGGCAATGCAGCAGCTATTTTAGCATTTCAAATTCAGCGTTTTAATTTCAGTGTTGCCTATTTCAGGGACTCGTTGATGGCATCGGCCAGCTCCTTCTCATTGGCGACTCCCATCCATCTCTTGATCTCTGTGCCATCTTTTTCCAGAATCAATGTGGGCACCACAAATATGCCCTTCTCCATGGCCAGGTCTCCTTCCCGGTCAACATTGATCTTCTTGAAATCGGCCACATCTTTCATCTTCTCAGCCAATGCCTCGAAGATGGGACCCTGCTCTTTGCATGGTCCACACCAGTCGGCATAAAAGTCCATCAGTATTGGTCTTGCCATTTATTCTTCCTCCTCGCCCATGATATCGAATTTGACTCCGATCTTAAATATCCTGCCCGTGGGGAGAACGAGCATCTTTCGACCGGTGCTTTCCCGGATCTCCGCCAGCACCTCTTGAATGCGTTCTTCCGTTGCTGAGACGGTAAACCACATATTGTAGCCGCTCTCATTCGGCCGCAGGTAATTGTGAGATACCTCTTGATACTGATTAATCGATTCGGCCAGTGCATCTGCCTCTTCAAGGGGGACATTTATTGCGGCCAGAATTCCGCTCCTTCCCAGCCTGCGCAGGTCGAGGATGGGGCCGATTCTCCTCACCAATCCATCCTTTTGCAGGCTCTCCAGCCTTTCTATGACCTCCCTCTCCTCCAATCCCAGGAGCCGACCCAGATCCTGGAACGGTCTGGGGGTCAGGGGGAATCTTTCCTGCACCAGGGAGAGCAGCCGAAGATCGATCTCCTCTACCTCCATCCTATGCCTCCAGGCGGCAGGAAGGATCGGCCTGCAGATAATCCCCGGTCAGGGCATAGGCCCGAGCTCGGCAGCCTCCGCAGCTTCGAGAGTGGTCGCAGCGGCCGCATTTTCCTTTCAGCCTTCCCTCACGCAGGGCTTGAAGCTGGGGTGAATTCTCCCATATCTCTATAAAGTTCTTTTCCCTGACGCTTCCCACCCGGAGAGGGAGATAGCCGCAGGGATAGACCTCACCCTTGCGGGAGACGAATACAAACCTCCTCCCGGCCAGACAGCCGCCGCTTCCCCGGCCATGACCTGGCTTTTTCAGGCGGGCGTACTGGGGAGCGCAGGTGACCTGCACCTCCAGTGTCCTTCGATCCATCTCTTCGTCGATCTGGCGGAGCAATTGCTCCTGCCGCTCTGCAGAGACGCTCTCCTCCTCCCTTCCCCGGCCGGTCGGCACCAGGAAGAAGAAGTGAAGGGCTCGAGCCCCAAGCCTCTCTGCCAGATCGAAGATCCTGCCAAGCTCGGTCTGGTTTTTCCGGCTGATGGTGAAGTTGATCTGAAAGTCCACCCGTCCGCGGAGATTCTCGATCCCTTTCATGGAACGCTCGAAGCTCCCCTGGCCGCGGCTGGTGTCATGCATAGCAGCGTCCGCCCCGTCCAGGCTGATGCTCACCCGCGATACTCCGGAGGCAGCAATCTCTCCTGCCAGCTCCGGGGTGATCAGGGTACCGTTGCTGGCCAGTGAGACCCGAATGCCCAAAGATACCGCTCGCCTGACGATGGCAAAGAGGTCAGGCCGCAGCAGGGGCTCACCCCCGCTGAGGATGAGCATCGGCTGAAGGGGTGCAATACTCTCGACGAACTTTATGGCCTCATCTGTATCCAGCTCGCCGCTGTCCGGCTCAGGAGAGGCAGAGGCGCGGCAGTAATGGCAGGAGAGATTGCAGGCGGCCGTCAGTTCCCAGGCTATGATCAACATCGCAGTCTGCTTGTATTGCTATCCGCACATACAGCCATCAGCACATACTGCTATGCAGCCAATCTAAAGCAGTCCCTTTTTGACCAGCAACTCGGCATTGAGAATGCTGGCACCTGCTGCGCCGCGCACGGTATTGTGGCCCATGCAGATGAACCTGATTCCCGAGCGGATCCTTCCTACGGAGACGGACATCCCATTGCCCCTGCCCCGGTCCAGCCTGGGCTGGGGCCGGTCAGGCTCATCCTTGACTATAATCGCCTTTTTGGGCGATGTGGGCAGATCTTCTAGACTCGGATCGAAGTTTAGCATGGCCTGCCTTACCTCTTCCGGAGTGGGATTGTCTCTCATCCTCACCCAGATGGCCTCGGTGTGGCCGTCCATCACCGGAACCCGGTGGCAGCTGGCGCTTATGGCGAAATCGGCATTGATGATCCTCTCTCCATCGAAGCGGCCCAGGATCTTCTGGGGCTCAGTCTCACACTTCTCCTCCTCCCCACCGATATAGGGAATGACATTTCCCAGGATCGCCATGGAGGGCACGCCCTCATAGCCTGCTCCACTCACCGCCTGCATAGAGGCCATGTGCACCATCTCTATCCCGAACTTCATCAGGGGCTTTAAGGGCAGGGTGAACATTATGGTTGTGCAGTTGGGATTGGTGGTGAGGAATCCCTCCCAGCCCCTCTTCTCCCTCTGCACCTTTATTATGTCCAGGTGCTCGTGGTTGCACTCCGGTATGAGCAGGGGGACATCCTCCACCATGCGGTAGGAGCTGGTATTGCTGGCCACGGCACAGCCGGCAGCAGCAAAAGCAGGCTCCACGGACATGGCATCAGCAGCGGGAAGGGCGGAGAAGACGATATCGGCATCAACTTCTCTCGGATCGACATTGACCACCGTCATCTCGGCAATGTCATCGGGAAGCTCGCTCTCCAGTCGCCATTTGGCCGCCTCCCTGTACTTTTTGCCTGCACTCCTCTCCGATGCGGCAAGGCTGGTGAGCTCAAACCAGGGATGATCCTTCAGTCCTTCAATGAAACGCTGTCCCACAGCACCGGTGGCACCTAAGACGCCTGCTTTGATCTTGGCCATTACAAATCACCTAGATTTTGATGGGGAGCAAAAGGCGGGGGTGTATATATTTCTTGTCCGAATAAGAGAAAAGAGGAAAAAAGTTCTGATTGCTCGGATTTCACTGCCCCACACAGGACTTCCTGCGAATGCCATAGCTTTTGGCAAACTCGCAGTTGACCTCCACCACCTCTTCATTGAAGCCCCTGAGGCTCTCCGGCACGCTGCCCAGAAGATCTGCCTTCTCCTGAGTATCGACGACGGTACCGTGGGGAACGAAGCTTCCCTCCGCCAGGGTGACCCCGATGACCGCTGCCAGGTGGCCGACAAAACATTTCTTTCCCAGGGTAGAGGCATGAACCACGGAGTTGAAGCCCACAAAGCACTCGTCCCCCATCTTTATGGGGCCGTGAATGACCGCTCCGTGGGCGACGGAGATACTTTCCCCCAGCTCAATGGAGCTTCCCTTGAGGCCGTGAAAGACGGCGCTGTCCTGGATGTTGCATTCGTCGCCGATGATTATGGGACTGGCCTCATCCGCCCGTAAGGAGACGGAAGGTCCCACATAAACATCCTTGCCGATGCGCACATCGCCTATGATCGTGGCCGATTCGTCCACGTAGGATGAGGAATGAATCTGGGGCACGATCTCGTTGCTGTTCCATGAGGTCTTGGGATTCATCTTAAGCATATTAGCACCACCATCTCTTGCTATTATCCATTTAGCTTAAAGAGATTGCCATTAACGATAATTGCATGAATAGAGATACGCAAGATCGGAAAGATAGCAGGCGCAATTTAGAGATATGTGTAATATTATAATCGATAATAGCGATAATTTGCCGCTAAATTTAAATATATGGTAGACGAGATTAGTACGAAGTCGTTGAATTATCCTTGCGATGGTGATGGAGGGGATAAGGAGGGATTTATGAATTAGGGTACATATCTATCTGTTATAATTATCTTAATTTTTATTTTTTAGACTGTGGTATGAGAACAGGCATATCAACTAGAAGGTGTTAAACTTATGTCAAATGATGTGAAGATATTTGGAATGCCACCTGAATCAGGAAGATGGATCCTGGTTGTGGTTGGCATATTAATCCAGCTCTGTCTGGGTGCTATTTATGCGTACGGCGTTATAAGAGTTCCATTGCAGAAGCATTTCACCGATGTCCTTGGATTACAGGTCACAGCAATGGATATGACCTGGCCCTTTATCGTCTTCTTATTATTGTTTGCGCTGACCATGCCTTTAGCAGGTCCCTACATTCAGAAAATGGGGCCCAAGAAGGTCTGCACAGTTGGTGGAGCGCTTGTGGGAATTGGCTGGATCGCCGCCTCATTTTCCTCCTCACCGCTGATATTGGCCGTTCTGTATGGTATCATTGGTGGTGTTGGAGTAGGCATCGCTTACGGCTGCCCTATTGCCGTCTCAGCACAGTGGTTCCCGGATAAGCGCGGACTGGCGGTGGGATTGACGGTATTGGGCTTTGGATTCTCTGCCGCCCTGATCGCGCCGATAAGCGATCTCTTGGTCGCAAATTATGGCGGGGTCATGAGCGCCTTGAAGATATTCGGTATAGCATTCTTAATAATAACTGTTGTACTGTCCCAATTGCTGAAGGTCCCGCCTGCGGGATGGTGCCCGGCAGGCTGGACTGCCCCTGCACCAAAACCTGGAGCTGCAGCAAAGGCTGACTTCATGCGCGGCGAGATGCAGAAGAACCCAACCTTCTACGGTCTGTGGTTATGCTATACCATCGGCTCTCTGGCCGGGCTCACCGCCATAGGAATCGCCAAGCCTGTGGGGCTTGAGGTGGCAGCGGGCGCAGGTATGGCTGCGGCGGCGGCAGGAGCTTTGATGACCAGCCTGACCTTCCCCTTCGCTCTATGCAACGGCCTCGGTAGGCCCATCTTCGGCACCCTCACCGACAAAATGACGCCAAGAAATACCGCGATGATAACCTATGTGCTCATCATCGTTGCATGCTTGCTTCTCTACACAAATTATACCTCAGTCACAATGTATACCCTCGCCTTCGCCCTTCTCTGGGGATGCCTCGGCGGCTGGCTGGCCATAGCTCCTACGGCTACGGCAAGCTATTTCGGGATGAAGGACTACGCCAAGAACTATGGACTGGTCTTCACTGCTTATGGTATTGGAGCAGCGATTGGTGGCATAGTCTCAGCTCAGGCCAAGGATATCATGGGAGGATATCAACCGTTCTTCCTGATCGTGGCAGGGCTGGCGGTGTTGGGCATAATAGTCGCCTTCGTGCTGATGAAGCCACCGGTTAAGGGATAGTCCCTCTTTTTAAACCAAACTTTTTTTTATAAATCAATTTTTTTCTAAAATAGGAATACCTATCATACATAACCTTTATTTGTTATGAACTTCAATACATATTATAACAAAATATTCTGGGGTGAAATTATGGCCGATATTGAATACAAGATGTTCTGCTGCAAAGATGTTGTGCCCACTTGCGGCTTCGAGGTAAAGGCAAAGACTGAGAAAGAATTGATGGAGCACATCCAGGTCCATGCTGAGAGCAGTCACGGTCTGAAAGAGATCAAGCCAAGCACCATGGAGAAGGTGAAGGCGGCAATAAAACCGGTTATGGTAAAAGAGTGACACCGGATCGATGAATGGGCTTATCGCTCGGTCTTATCTTTCAAATATTTTTATTAATCAGTATTTATAACTATGTTCATGTCTATCTTTTTATGGTTAACTATCGATCTACCTCCTGCCCTCTTCCTGTTTTGCCAAAGCCTCATATCCAGTGACCACGTCCAGCAACTCCGATGTGATCGCCTCCTGGCGCTGCCGGTGGACCTGAACGTTCAACTGATACTGATACTCCTCAATGTTCTTCTCTGCCGCCTGCATGGACGACAGCCTGCTGGCGTTCTCGCTGGCCAGGGAATCGACGAAAGCCCGATAGAGCGAGAAGAAGATATAATGCCGCACTAAAGTTGCGAATAGCCGGTCAAAATCCATGGAGAAGGTGGGCAGAGTTCGAGACGGCCACTTCCTCCCGGCCAGGCCTTCAAGCCATTTGGTATCCAGAGGGAAGAGCTGATCCATATGCGGGACAAATGCCGCTCCCGATGTGGGCCGATTGTAGAACAAGACCACTCGATCGATCCCTCTTCCGGCCCTCCATTCCTCAATCCCTATCAGCACCCCTAGCATGATCCGGGTGATGCCGGGATGGCTGCCGGAAAATGAGAACTGGGACTCAATGGGCAAACCTGCCTCCTGGAGACGGGAGACCACACGTCCGCCCACAGCCAATACTACCAGCTCCTCAGGACCGATCTCCTTCAGTCTGGCCATGGCAAAAGAGGCGATCTGATCGTTGAAGCTGCCGCATAGACCCTGGTCAGAGCCGAATATCACTGCTCCCAGGCGCAGCTTTTCAGGCTCTTCAGAGGCCATGGGCTCAACCGGCCGGTGCATTAACATGATTTGAAGCCCCATTTCTATTGTCCGGCTGTACTCCTGGAGTGATTGCACCGCCTGCTCGTAATGATGAATATTGGAGGATGAGATGGTCTTCATTATCCTGACCACCGCGTGCAGATCGCCGGCGTTCTTGGTCTTCCTTCTCAGCCTTTCCAGCCCTTCCATTATTTCGTCTCCCTATGCCGTGGCCATTTCTTCAGGACATCACTGACCATCCCCAAAATCGCCTCTCGATCCTCGGGATTCAGTTTCTCTGCTGATTGAATACGCTGACGCAATTCCGGCAGCATCTCTGTTAACGCCCTTTGAATCAACATCTTCACAGTCGCGATCTCCTCCAGCGGAACGCTGTCCAGAATGCCGGAGGTGGCAGCCAAAAGCACGGCCACCTGTTCTGCCGCCGGTACGGGCTCATACTGAGGCTGCTTGAGCGTCTCCCGGATGCGCCGTCCATGCTCCAGTGTTTTCCTGGTCACCTCATCCGTCCTGGCTCCGAACCTGGCAAAGGCCTCCAGTTCCTCAAACTGGGAATAGGAGAGGCGCAGATCTCCTGCCACCTCATGGTACGCAGGAAGCTGGCTCTTTCCGCCCACCCGGGATACCGATCCGCCTATGTCGATTGCTGGCAGTATGCCCTCCTCAAAAAGCTCTGGCGATAGATAGATCTGGCCGTCGGTGATGGAGATGAGGTTGGTGGGTATGTAGGCAGAGATGTCCTGGGCCTCAGTCTCCACGATGGGCAGAGCAGTTAAAGAGCCGCCGGTCTGCAGATGAGTGGATCGCTCCAGGAGGCGAGAATGGATGTAGAATATGTCCCCAGGAAAGGCCTCCCTGCCCGGCGGCCGGCGCAATAACAGCGAGAGCTCACGATAGGAACGGGCATGGCGAGTCAGATCATCGTACACGATCAATACGTCTTTCCCCTTCTCCATGAAGTACTCGGCCATGCTGGTGGCGGCGTAGGGAGCGATGAAATTATGGCCTGGAGGATCCTCGCCCGTGGCCACCACGACTATGCAGTGATCCATGGCCCCATGATCTCGCAAATCAGAGATCACCCTGGCCATGGCAGATCTCTGCTGTCCTATGGCACAATAAACACAAAAAACTCCTTTATCGATCTGGTTGATCATGGCGTCCAGGGCGATGGCCGTCTTTCCGATCTGCCGGTCGCCTAAGATCAACTCCCTCTGGCCGCGACCTATGGGGATCATGGCATCCACCGCCAGTATTCCGGTCTGAAGTGGGACATTGACCGGAGCACGGTCCATTATGGCCGGAGCTTCCCTCTCGATGGGCCGACGCTCTTTGCCATGAATAGGCTGGCCACCATCCAGCGGCCGGCCCATGGCATCCACCACCCTGCCCAGCAGCTCCTCTCCCACTGGCACATCCATGACTCTTCCTGTTTTCCGTACCTTTCCACCAGCCTTGATGCCCTCACTCTTATCCAGCATGATTGCTGCTACTTCTTCCGGATCAAGGTTGAAGGCTATGGCCAGTCTATTATCCGGAAGGATTAGCAGTTCCTCAGACCTCGCATGCCTCAGGCCGCTGATGCGGGCGATGCCATTGCCCACAAAGGTTATTGTTCCCAGCTCTTCGAACTTCAGAATAGACTGCTGCCCTTTTAGAGTCTGATCAACGGCATCAAAAGCCCGGTCAAAAGCCCGATCCAGACCATTAAGTCCGGCTTTCTCCATCCTCAATCCCACCTGGGCCCCCAGCAACTTGCCCCGTCTTCAGATCCATGACCCGGGATAGGTCCTCTCGCAGTGTGTCCATATAATCGGCGATGGACCAGGCGATTCTCAGATCGCGGGCTGCTATCTCCACTCCGCAGATCAGCTCCGGCGCAGACACGAACTCCAGGTTGGGTTCAAGGCCGGTCTTATCCCTCAGCAGTTCTCGCATCCTCTGCTTCTGATCCGCAGGGATCTCAAAGCTGCTTTTCACCTTGACTTGATCTTTTGAGATCTCAACGAATTCCCTGAAACTCTCCCATTCTTTCTCATTCAGATTCTGCAGGCGCAACAGAAACATATCTATCGTCCTGCTCTCCAGATCCGCATCCGCCAGATCCCTGAGAACACGGCGTGCCACAGCATAGACCTCTTCTCCAGCCCTCAGGCTCAGGTCAACAAGCAGCACCTCCTTTTGCTCCTGCAGTGACTCAAGCCAGCTCTCTTCGGCTGCCTCCACCTCCGATCTGGCGCTCTTTATCAGGTCGCTCTGAAGGTTCTTTGCCTCCTCTGCCGCTCTGGCCAGCAGTTCCTGACGCTGATCGGAGATCTCCTGCCTGATCCTGGCAGAGGTTTCGGACTGTTCGGCAGCCTCTATCCTCTTCTCTTCTGCCTCCCTGAGCTGATCGCTTATCTTCCGTTCCCTCTCCTCCATGGATCTGATGACCGGCCGGTAGAGAAAGTGCCTCAGCAGGAAGACCAGAACCAGAAAATTGATGATCTGGGCGGCGATGGTGAAGTAATCGATCTGCACTGGGGCCTCCTATTTTGCGACGTATCCCCAGAAGGGATTGGCGAAGATGAGGATGATGGAAATCACAAAGCAGTAGATAGCGATGGACTCTACCATGGCCAGGCCGACAAAGAGAGTTCGGGTTATGTTATTGGCCTCGTCCGGCTGCTGAGCTATGGCCACCAGAGCCCTTGATAGCGCCCAGCCTTCCCCAATCGAAGGCCCGATCGAGCCTATGGCCATGGTCAGCCCGCTCACGACTATGGATGCCATGCCTATGGTATCAATGCTTGTAATATCGACAGTCATATCAAACTCCTTTTTTTTAGATTGTATCTTTAATCCCCAACAGTGGTCTTTTGGGCTGAGCTGGCAGAGACTATGTACACCGTGGCCAGAACTGCGAAGATGTAAGCCTGCACCTGACCGATGAGCAATCCCAGCAGCTCCAGCAGCACGGGCAGGAACAAGGGAGCGATGGAGAGGAGTATGGCCGCGAGCATGGTCTCGCTCATCATGTTCCCAAACAGCCTGACCGCAAGGGCCATGGTGCGGGAGAACTCTCCGATGATATGGAAGGGCAGCATCAGGATTGTGGGCTCGGCATAATGCCTGAGATAGCCTCTGATGCCTGATTGCGCTATTCCGTAAATCGGGACGGAAAAGAAGACGCAGATGGCCAGTGCGGCAGTGGTAGAGATGGAGCTGGTCGGCGTCCTGTAGCCCGGCAATACATCCAGCAGATTGGCAAGCGAGATGAACAGGAATAAGGTGCCGGAGAAGGGCAGATATCGATCCGGATCCATCTGGGCAATCTCCCTTAGCTGGCTTTGCATGTACCCGAGCAGGATTTCAAGCAGATTCTGTGAGCGGGAGAATGGAGGCTCTGCGGAGAGATGGCGTGTCGAGAGCCAGCCCAGGAGAATCAGGATGGCCATCACCACCCAGGTGAAGATTATGGTCTCGTTGATGGAGACAAAATCCCATTGCCAAAAAACAACCTCATCCGGGCTCAGCTCCACCATCGTTTCGTCACCCCGCGGAAAGCAAGACGGCTAATGAGTGCCACCTTCAAGATCATGAAACCCACCAGGCTGCATATCAACGCCTCCAGACCGCTGCTGGAGATAATATAGAAGCCGCTAATGCAGACAGCGGACCTGACCAGGAAGCTGCCCAAGGCAAGGATCGACGGCTGCCCCCAGGCAGGAATATGCTTCAGTGTCAGCCAGAGTCCGCCGAAGTAGAACAATCCCAGGCAGATGCCCCAGGAGATGGCCAGCGCCAGCACTATGAGATCACTCATCCAAATCACCCATCAGATGCCCCTTATCTTTTCTTGCTCTTTCTTTACCCAGTACCAGGCATTGGCGCAGCCCACGGCCAGTCCTATGGAAAGGAATGTGATCGTCCAGGAGATTTTTCCCGGATATGATAGATCCAGCCATATGCCAACGCTCACGCCTATCAGAGTGGGAATGGCCACCGACCAGCCGATCATGCCCATCATCCCCAGGCCAAACCATACCCCTTTGCTTTTGTCCCGCCTGGCCCTCAGCTTGCGCTCCTCCTTGCGGCCTATGTGAGCGGCAAATTCGCTTTCTTCTTCTCCTTTCTGCTCAGCCATCAGCCTGATAACCTCATCTCCAGGAAACGCCTGGTAAAATCCGCCTCCAGCTTGGCCAGAATGGTGCGGGTCTTTCTCTCCCCTTCATCCAGGGCCTTGAACTCCTCTTGCACCGTCCTCAACAACCTGCCCAGATCCTTGCTGCGCACCGCCTTCCTGGTGGAGATCAACACATCTGCAGCACATTTGACCAGTATTCCCTCATCCACTGCCAGGAATTCCTCGCCCTGCAACGAATGGAAGGCGAGGATGCCCGGGGCCAGGGCGGTTACGAAATCGATGTGTTTGGGGAGCAGTCCGAAAGAGCCGTCTTCAGCCTCAGCAACCACACGCGTAACCTCCTCATCGACGAGGATCTGGTCGGGAAGAAAGACCTTCAGTCTCATCTTGCGGCCTCATCGATGCTGCCTATCATGTAAAGCGACTTCTCGGGATAGTCGTGGAACTCATCTTTTAGGATGCGCTCGCACCCGTCCAAGGCATCCTCCAGCTTGACCATCTTGCCCTTGTGGCCGGTGAACTGCTCGGTCACGAAGAAGGGCTGAGTCAGGAACCTCTCCAGCCGGCGGGCACGATTCACGATCCTCTGGTCATCTGCAGAGAGCTCTTCCAGACCGAGCATGGCAATTATATCCTTGAGCTCCTCGTACTCTGCCAGGGTCTTTCTGATGTTCTGAGCTATGCGGTAATGCTCCTTTCCCACCACCGCCTCGCTGAGCATTTTGGAGCGGGACTGCAATGGATCAATGGAGGGATAAAGCCCCTGGCTGGACATCTTCCGGGAGAGGACGATGGATGCTGATAGATGGCCAAAAGCGTGCACCACGGCAGGATCAGTGAAGTCGTCCGCGGGCACGTAAACCGCCTGGACCGAGGTGATGGCTCCGCTCTCAGTGCTGCAGATCCTCTCCTCAAGCTCAGCCAACTCCGTGCTCAGGGTGGGCTGGTATCCTACTCGAGAAGGAAGCTGCCCCAGGAGACCTGAGACCTCTGATCCGGCCTGAATAAAACGAAAGATATTATCGATCAGAAGGAGCACATCCTGATGAGCATCGTCCCGAAAATATTCCGCCATGGTCAGGGCAGCATGCCCCACTCGAAACCTGGCGCCAGGGGGCTCGTTCATCTGGCCGAAGACCATGACGGATTTATTCAGCACGCCCACATCCTTTATCTCCCGGTATAGCTCCTCACCTTCCCGGCAACGCTCGCCCACTCCGCAGAAGATGCTGATCCCCTGGTACTTGCTGCCCATGTTTTGGATCAGTTCCATGATCAGGACGGTCTTGCCAACGCCCGCTCCTCCCAGCAGACCGGCTTTGCCACCCCTCTCCAATGGGGAGAGAACGTCAATAGCTTTGATCCCGGTCTCAAAGATCCCCGAACCGGCAGTCTGGCGGGATAGTGGCACAGGATTTTGATGTATAGAGCGCAATTCCTGACCATCAATCTCCTCTCCATGATCTATGGGCTTTCCGAATACATTGAAGACCCTGCCCAGCAGCCTGTCTCCCACGGGCACCATTATCGGCCGGCCGGTATCCGTCACTTTTGCGCCCCGCGCCAGTCCTCCTGCCGGGGTGAGGGCGATCCCGCGCACAAGATCCAGGTCAAGGTGTAACAAGACCTCGATTGCCGTCCCTTCTGCGTCAAGTAGATTGTGGATCTCCGGAAGCGATCTCTGGAACCGGGCATCAACCACGCTGCCCCGAACTGATACCACTTCCCCCTCATCTTGAAGGCTCATTTTCCATCACCGCCAAACCTCAATAATAATACAATATTATATATGATGAGATGTTTATAATACAGCTATTCTTAAGCGATGGTGGAGGAAAGCATTCCGGGCGAGACCTCGCAATACGACCCGATCTTGCTGCCTGCCAGAGTTGAACCGGTGCGAATTCGGGTCAATCTCAATGAACCACCAGAACGGCCACCTCGGAGTTGCGAACCACCTTTTCGGTGACGCTCCCAAGAAGGAATTTGGTTAGACCTCTGATGCCGATGCTGCCCATGACGATAAGATTGACTTTGTTTTCTACGGCAAACTTCAAGATGTCATCTGCAGGATGGCCCTCAATTACCTTCGCTTCAAATGGGACACCTGCATCGCTGGCCATAGCTCTTATTCGACCAGTAGCCTCTGCTCCCTGTTTTAAGAGCGAACTCCTGAGCACATTTATAACCTCATCCGCTATATTGAAGCTAATTCCCCTGCGGCAGCATATTCCTTGCCAATATCGGCGACATACATAGCGGTGACCCTGGCTTTTGAAAGCCTGGCTATCTCAATGCCTGCTTTGGCTGCATTCTCAGCGTGTTTGGATCCATCGGTTGCGATCAATATATTCTCAAACATACGAGTATGTTAGAGTAGAAACGTTATAAATCTATTGTCAAGTGCTGAGCCCTTATGCAGTTCGAATCAGTGGTGTGGGTGCGATCATCGGCAACCTGATGGCAGGCGCAGCCAAGGATATGCTGGGCGGATATGTAAACGTCTTCCCCTATGTGGCAGTCCTGGCATTGATCGGTATCATCATAGCCTTTGTGATGGTCAAACCACCAAAAGCAGCTTAAAATCTGAAACCAAACCTTTTTTTTGGCCCTGGATTCCTTATTCCAGGTACTCAGAGAGTTTCGTCTGCTCTGCCAGGCACTTCTCGCCCGGTATCTCCACCGGATACAGCCCAGTCAGGCATCCCATGCACATGTTTTCCTTTGCTATGCCCACCGCATCCAGCAATCCCTCGTGGCTCACATAGCCCAGAGAGTCGGCCTCGATCACCGCTTCCACCCCGGCGACCGTCTTATGGGCGGCGATCAGCTCATCCCGGCTGGCCATGTCGATTCCCAGATAGCAGGGGGCGAGAATTGGAGGGCTGCCTATGCGGACGTGCACCTCTTCCGCCCCAGCCTTGCGGACCATGTTCACTATCCTCCGGCTGGTGGTGCCGCGTACAATTGAGTCGTCAACTAAGATCAGCTTATGCCCCTCGATGTTCGGCCGGATGGTGTTCATCTTCAGGCGTACTGCAGTCTCTCTCATGCTCTGGTCGGGCATGATGAAGGTCCGGCCTATGTAGCGGTTCTTCATCAGGCACTCCCGGTAGCTTATGCCGGAACGCTGGTGGTAGCCTACGGCCAGGGTGATGCCCGAGTCGGGAATGGGAGTGACTGTGTCCGCACAGGCGGGATGCTCCCGTGCCAGATTGGAGCCGATGTCCACCCGCACATCATAGATCAGGCGGCCATCCATGATGCTGTCCGGCCGGGCGAAGTAGATGTACTCGAAGATACAGTGAGCCTGCCTGGGGGAACGGGCCAGCTGATAGGATTTCATCTCACCGTTCCTCAAAACTATCAGCTCGCCCGGATTGACATCCCTTATCAACCGGCCGTTCAAGGTATCTATGGCCACGCTCTCCGAGGCCACCATGAATCCTGATTCGATCTCTCCTATGCACAGGGGTTTGATTCCCAGTGGATCGCGCAGGGCAAGGACTGTATCCCCCCAGAGAAAGACCAGGGAGTATGAACCGACGATCCTTCTCATCAGAGATCGGACCGCCTCCTGCAGGTCATAGCGGAGGAGCTCTTTGACAAAAATGTGAGCTATTACCTCGGTGTCCGAGGTGGAGTAGAATATGTCCCCTGCCTCTTCCAGCTGCTCTCTGAGCTGAGCGGTGTTGACCAGATTCCCATTGTGTGCGGTGGCTACGGCACCGTCCTTGTATTTGACCAAAAGAGGCTGGCTGTTCTCTATGGTAGACCGGCCGCTGGTGGCATAACGAACATGGCCGATGCCGACCTGGCCGCGCAAAAGGGCGATCTGGGCATCGTCGAAGACCTCCGAGACCAGCCCCATCGCCCGATGGGTGCGAATGGACTTGCCATCATGCACCGAGATGCCAGCAGCCTCCTGCCCCCTATGCTGCAAAGCATAGAGGGAATAATAGATGGATTTGGCTGCGCCATTGGCCGTCTCATTTAATGAGATCCCTACAACGCCGCAGGCATCGTGCAAATTTTGCCCTCTAGTAATCTGCTTTTCTCATCCACTTATGGCTTCGAAGCTTTGCCGAGCTCCCGAAGCCGCATTGAACACAAACCTTTCTCTTGAAATTAAACGAGATGCTACCACAGCGTCTGCATCTGATATGCGAGCTCTTGTGGCGCTTGCCCATTGAAGGAGTACCCTTGGTCATCTAAAACACCTCAAGGTGAAATATAAACTACATTGTCTCCGCGCACGATTACCGTTCCGATATTACGGGCAACCGCCCCTTCTGCTACTTCTTCCGTCTTATCCATCACCAGGTTCATGTGGATATCATAACCCTGAAGCTCTCCCCGGAAGACCCTTCCGTCCTTGAGCTTGACTATGACGGGCCCATTCAGTGATTCATTCAGAATATCAAGCGGTCTCTGACCCATTAATCCTCTCTCCAGCATTGATAACCGCAAAAGGCTACGATTTCCAAACTTGCTCGTTGCATATTTAAACCTATCGGGATATCCGAAGACCTATGAAGATAAAATCCAGGCACCACCTCAAGGGGAGCGATGTCAGGAAGGTCATGGCGAGTATTGAGCCATTCCTGGATGACCCATCCGTCCTGCGCAAGGCATCTTTGGAGAGGGCGGTCAGCGACGAAGGTCTTGATCTGATCTTCGTGAACGGCCGCCCTCTGATGATGGTCATAGATGAAGAGCCCTTCTTCACTGTTCTCGGGGCCATCGATCTGGAGCCCAATAAGAGACTGGTGGTGGTGGATTCTGGTGCGGTGCGGTTCGTGGTGAACGGGGCGGACATAATGAAGCCAGGAATAGTGGATGCCGACCCGGAGATCGCCCCGGGAGACCTGGTGGTTATCGTCGAGGAGCGGCACAAAAAGCCCCTGGCAATAGGCCGGGCGCTGGTCGCCGGGACGGAGATGAAAGGGGAGGGCAAAGCGATTAAGTCGCTCCACCACGTGGGCGACCAGATCTGGAAAGGGCTGGAAGGATGATATGGAGGAGATAGGAGAGCTGATCCGGAAGGGGTTTGGCATCTGGAGGAGTAACCTAAGCCTGTGCAAGCCCTTCCTGTATAGCATCGTCGCCATGGCCTTTAGCATCATCGCCATGGCCTTTGTTGCTATTCCTCTTCTAGTCCTAACAGAAGCATATAAATACAATGGTTATAGCGATCAAGAAGCCTTGTTGATATTGATTCCCTTTCTGGCCGCGATCTTTTTCAGCTTGTTGATCAGATTATTCTTCAACCTCGGAGCTATCGGCATGGCAAGGCAGGTGCTGGAGAGGGGCAGATCAGATACCAGCAGCATGTGGTCCACTGCCAGGAGGCATTTTCGGAATATGTTCCTCTTGAGTCTTCTCAATGGCCTTATTATTGGGCTAGCGATGCTTGTGGGCTCTATACTAATCCTTGGAGTGCAGCTTGCAGGAGCTGTGCCAGAGATATCTGACCCATTTGATGGGACGGGCATGCTATTATTTACAGCAATTTGGTCATTTTTTATTGTGTTCGTCTATATCCTGATGTTCGTGATGCTCTTCGCCTATCTTCAGGCCACGCTGATATTTTCGACCCCTGTATCTTCGTTTGCCTTGATCCTGTCAGTTGTTCTATCTCCGGCCCCCTATGCCCTGGTACTGGAAGGGCTGGGGCCAGTTCAGGCCATCCGGGCGGGAGTGGACTTCTTTAGAGGCAACAAATTCGATGTCCTGGTCCTTTGTCTGGTGACAACGGCCCTGAGAATGATACCGGTCTTGAGCCTGATGCCGGCCTTGATCCTGCTGATTTTGGCGATGGGTTGGCTTTATAACTTCTCCTCAAATGAGGGTGCTCTATCAATTGTTCTACTATTGGCCGCGATATTGGCGGATCTGTTGGTCCTGGCTCCTCTCACCAATCTATGGTGGACAAGGCTTTATATGGTCAGAAAGGGCATGCTAAATAGCGAAGAGGTGAAAGATCCTCAGTAAACGATCCTGGTGTAAATTCGCTGCACCATTTTGGAAATGCGATCTGGAAGGGTCTGGAGGGATGAGATGGAGAAGATCTGGGAGCTGATCTGGGAAGGATTCGGCATCTGGAGAAGGAACCTGAACCT
>JAXDAR010000205.1:0-3066 GCA_034679645.1 Methanothrix sp.
GCCAGGTGAAGTTCTTTATCATCTTTCTCTTCAACATCTTACAGCCACCTCATGCAAAGTATGAGCCCACTATTACCGCCCATGCCAGATTCACTATGGATAAAGGCAGCATCCACTTCCAACCCAGGTCAGTAACCTGATCTATTCTCAAACGGAAGAGAGCCGCCCTGATCAATATAATGAACCAGATAACGATTATGACCTTCATGAGCATCCAGATCAGAGGCGATACCATGTCCAGCAGGGGTATGGGTATAATCGGACCATGCCACCCACCCAGGAACAGTAACGAGACCAGAACGGACCCCAAGAGGAAGTTATTGTACTCCTGGAAGTATAACAGACCCCATCTGATACCGCTGTACTCGGTGCTATAGCCGCAGATGATCTCCTCTTCTGCCTCGCTCTGGTCGAAGGGAACTCTTCCCAGGTCAGTTACCAGGGCGATCATGAAGATGACGAATCCCAGTGGCTGGGCAAATGCATACCAGACGGTCTGGCTCTCCACGATCTCCACCAGGTTGAGGCTAAGGGCCATGATGGCTACGGATATGACGCAGACGCCCATGGGAACTTCATAAGCAATCATCCTGGCCATGCCCCGGAAGGCTCCGAGGATGGAGTACTTATTGTTCGAGCTGTAGCCGGCCATGAAGACAGCGATGGACATGATGCTCAGGGCAGCCTCCACATAAAAAGCGCTGATATCCATATTGGCCACTACCAGGGGGTAGTTTTTGCCGCCGATATGAAGCGCTCCAAATGGTATGGCTGCAGCCACAAGCATGGTACCGGCGGAGGCGATGATAGGAGCCCAGACGTAGACTCCCTTGTCAACTCCAGCCGGTATGACATCCTCTTTGGTGAATAGCTTGATGGCATCGGCACCCAACTGAAGTATGCCCCATCTGCCACCCACCCGGTTAGGGCCAAACCGGTTGCAGAAATCGCTCATTACCTTTCTGTCTGCCCAGATCACCAGCATCGCACCCACGTTGACCACGGCAGAGAGCACCGCTGCTCCAATTATGCCTATGATCAGGGCGAATATCGCCGGCTCCTGGGCGGCAAATTGAGTGATTGTATCTATTATTCCGTCCAAATCCTCTCCCTCCTACCTGTCAGATTCAGATGGGCAGCCGTCCATGCTTCCGGCGATTGCCACCGCATCTGCAATGTACACTCCCTCCAGAAGCGGAGTCAAAGTCTGAAATGTGGCATAGAAAGGCCCTCTTACCTTCACCCGGTATGGCTTGTCGCCGCCGTCGCTGATGACATACATTCCCATCTCGCCCCGTGGATCTTCAACCCGGTAGTAGGCCTCGCCCGCGGGTATCTTCTTGGGAATCTTGGCCTCGGTCTTTATCGGTCCGGAGGGGATTTTATCCAGACATTGCTCGATGATGTGAATGCTCTCCAGGATCTCTCTCAGAGTGCAATCGATTCTGTCCGCCGAGTCTCCACGGGTTCCAGTGACGACCTTGAAATCAATCTCCGGATAGACCAGAATGGGATCCTCCACTCTCATGTCATAAGAAACGCCCGTGGCTCTAAGCACCCTGCCTGCGCATCCTATGCGTTTTGCAGTCTCAGGGGATATGGAGCCGATATTCTCCATCCTGGCATGGTAGATGGGATCCTGGGCAAAGAGCTCAATAAACTCATTGATCCTGGATTTCATGTACGGCAGGACCTTTCGGCAGTGCTCATCAAAGCCCTCAGGAAGGTCGTTTCTCACTCCTCCAAAGCGGACAAAAGAGTGAGTCAGCCTGGCACCGGTGACGCTCTCGATCAGAGAGATGATCTTCTCCCTATCTATGATCATGTACTGCCAGGGGGCAAAGCCCACACCAGCAATCAATGTCAGGAACTCGCCCGTCCCTATCAAGTGGCTCTGGATTCTGGAAAGCTCCTCTAAAATAACCCGGATATACTGCGCTCTCAGGGGGACCTCCAGGCCCAGCATCCTCTCCACTGCCCCGCAGTAGCACTCGTTGTTGGACAAGGAGGCGACGTAACACATCCTATCGGTGTAGGTCAGGCCCTGGAGCCAGCTTCTGTTCTCCATGATCTTTTCGATGCCCTTGTGGATGTAGCCGATATCCAGGAACGCTTTCTTTACCCTTTCTCCTTCCACCAGGATATCCAGCAGAAACGGACCGGGAACCATGGCGTGCTGCGGCCCCAGGTGCATGATCATCTCGGAGTCGGATTTGATCCAGGCCTCCTCCCTTTCCCGGAATGTGGGATATTTGGGCCTCTCCGTCACCACCGTCCCCGCCTCGATCTCTGCTGGAGTCGGCGGGAAGTGGTATTCAGTATAACCCTCAGGAGTGGTGATCTGCACTGCCCTCTCTCCCGTGGTCAGGTCCGGATAGCCCTTGAAATCCTTCCTCCAGGGCCAGGAACCGACCAACGGATCGGATAATAGCAGTGGATACAGCTCCGGGTGTCCCTCGAAGTTGATCCCGAACATCTCCCAGATCTCTCTCTCGTACCAGTTGGCATTCCAGTACATATCGACCAGGGACGGGACAGACGGATTGTCGCGTGGCGTTTTGACCTTCAGCATGGCCACCACACTATGGGCTCCATAGCTGGCCATGATCTCAACGACCTCCATCTCGTTTCTGGCGATCCAGTCGACCCCGGCTGAACCGGCGTAGTGGTCGAAACCGAGCTTATCGGTCATGTATTTGCATACATCACGGATCTTCTTGCCGTCGACTGTGGCCCACAGCCTGATGTCAGACTCCACTTTTGAGTCCGAAACCGCTCCAGGAAAGGCGGACTGGATGGAGCTTAAGACCTCACTTGCATTTGTCAAGAAAAGATCCCTCCTCAGTAGTCTCGCAGATCCTTGCGCTGCTTGATCTTTTCCTGGAGATTGATGAGCCCCTCAAGGAACTGTTCCGGGCGGGGTGGACAGCCAGGGATGTAGACATCAATGGGGAAATGGTCGCCCGTGTTCTGCACGATGTTGTAGGAATCGTAGAACGGCCCACCGGATATGGCGCATTCGCCAATGGCTATGCACCATTTGGGCTCAGGCATGTTCTCCCACAG
>JAXDAR010000206.1:0-6823 GCA_034679645.1 Methanothrix sp.
AATATCCTGGATGACAAGCGGATCAAGAGCCATTTAGATACATTTCGCGCTCTGGAGAATTGCCGGGTGGTCCTCATGGCCCATCAGAGCAGGGCGGGAAAGAAGGACTATACCACGATGGAAGCCCATGCCCGTTCTGCCACCAGACTCCTTCGACGCGATGTAACCTATATCGATGACATCTTCGGCTCTCATGCTCGAGAGGCCATAAAATCCCTCATGCCAGGGGAGGTTCTTCTCCTGGAGAACACCCGCTTTTATGCCGAGGAGAACATGAACCGCACCCCCGCGGATCATGCCAAGAGCCACATGGTGAAAAAGCTGGCCCCTCTTTTCGATCTCTTCATAAATGACGCTTTTGCCGTCTCCCATCGATCCCATTGCTCTGTGGTCGGATTCACCGAGGTCCTGCCCAGCATTGCCGGGCTTTTGATGGACAGAGAGATCACTGCCTTGGATAAAGGCCTGAAAGGGGACGAGCATCCCACGGTCTTTTCTCTGGGAGGGACCAAGGCGGACGACTCGATCAAAGTGACGGAGAATGTGCTCCGGCGGGGGGGAGCGGACAGGATTCTGACCTCCGGGGTGGTGGCAACGGTCTTCATGATGGCGGCGGGAATCGATGTTGGGGAAGCCAATCGCAAGTTCGTGGAGGATCAGGAGTATCTGGAGCAGATACCACTGGCGGCAAAGCTCCTCGATGAGTATCCGGACAAGATCGCCATGCCTGTGGATGTGGCTATGAACAGGAATGGGGAGAGGGTGGATGTCGCCATTTCCGCCATTCCCGCCGATCTGCCCATAGCGGACATAGGCCTGGAGACAATAGTAGATTATTCCAAAGAACTCAGGGATGCCCGGGTTACAGTGATGAACGGGCCGGCAGGGATATTCGAGCAGGAGAAGTTCAAGTTGGGCACATCTGAGCTGCTGAAAGCGGCTGCCGAGTCGGACTACTCCATTGCCGGCGGAGGGCATAGCGTGGCCGCCATAGAACAGTTGGGGCTGGAGTCCAGGTTCTCTCATGTGAGCATGGGCGGTGGGGCAAGCATCACCTACCTCTCGGGAGAGCCCCTGCCGGGAATTGAGGCCCTGAAAAAGTCCGCCCAGAAGGTTCGCAAGGCTTAGGCAGCAGTTCAAGGCAGTTGCTCTGCCACCATTTTCCTGCATTCCTGCAGGAGTGCTCCAGGATCGCCCCTGGCATCAAAGGAGGCTGCCGAGCTGTGGCCTCCGCCGTCACCATCGTGAGCCCTTCCGACGTCACCCATTATCTGGTTGAGGTTCAGGCCGGCGTTGGTTGCTTTGCGGCTACACCTGGCGCTGATCCTTACCCGGTCGTCATGCCTTCCGGCAACAAAAGCCACATCCGCCCCTAGATCGATGAGCGCGGCTGCCGCTGAGCCCTCGAAGGAGTTCGTCCTGGAGGTGGCAATCAACCATTCTCCCTGGCGCTCAATCTTCGCCCTTGAGGCGGCTTTAAGGACTGCTATCCTCTGAGAGATGTCCGGAGGGAGGGATAGGGCCTGCAATGCCTCCTCATAATCAAATCCCCCTGCCTGCAAAAGCTGTGAAGCGGCCTGAAAAGACTCCACGCTGGCCCGCTTGAACCTTCCCGTATCGGAGATGATCCCCACCAGGAGCCCCAGAGCCATCTCCCTGTTCGGCTGCCTGCAATTGTCCTTCAGGATCTTCCAGACGATCTCCGCGGTGGATTTGGCCGGCCTCTGGATGTAGAATTCCGCCCCCTCCAGGAGGCCGTCATCCTGATGGTGGTCCACCAGGCCGTACCTGGAAAGTGGGATTGTGCCCAGCTGCAGCCGGATGGATGTGTCCACCACCACGATCAGGTCCCAATCTTCTGCAGAGGGATTGATCAGAATTTCTGCTCCGATGAGATCCGATAGTGCCTCACCGGTGCGGCTCAGGTCATCCACCGCTCCCACTGTCCCGCCGAAGGCTCCGGCCAGGGCAAAGGCGCTCCCTATGGCGTCCGGATCGGCGTTGCGGTGGCACAGGTAAAGGACATTCCCGTATCTGTTGACGAATGAGCCGAACTGGGCCTCCGGGATGAGCATGAGTGAATCGAGGTGGCTGGCCATTGATATATCTTGCCTTGATACATCCTGCTTTGATATATCCTGCCTTGATATACTTTTAAAAATCTTTTTTCAGGACATCCAAAGGAATAAGTGCTTTGCAGCCGGATGATATTTTATGCGCTTTAGGGATAGATCCCAGGCGGGGAAGATGCTGGCGGAGGCTCTGGAGGGCTTTAAGGGCCGGGATTCTGTGGTCTACGCCCTTCCCAGGGGCGGTGTGGTCCTGGGATATGAGGTGGCCTGCCGCCTTGATCTTCCCCTGGATCTGCTCATAACCAGAAAGATCGGCTATCCCGGCAGCAGGGAATGCGCCGTGTGCGCCGTATCCGGGGACGGGGAGATGATATGCGACAGTCAGGGCGCATCCCGGCTGGATCAGAACTGGCTTCTTGCCCGGGCAGAAGAGGAGATGGAAGAGGCAAACAGACGGCGGTGGGTCTATCTTGGGGACCGCCCGCCTCTTGAGGCAGAAGGGAAAGTGGCAATAGTTGTCGACGACGGAGTGGCGACCGGGCTTACCATCCTCCTGGCGGTCATTGTGCTGAAAAAACAGCATCCGAAGAAGATCGTGGTTGCCGTTCCCGTCTCCTCCCCGGAGGCGGCGGAGAGGATCAAAGCAGAGGCGGATGAGCTGGTCGCCCTGGATGTGCCCACTGATTTCTGTTCTGTCTCGGAGCATTACGAGGAATTTGCTCAGATCGATGACGAGGAAGTTATTTGCCTGATCAGAAAGGCACAAACGAAGGAATGGAGCCAATGAATGCCTTTTTAAGGGAATAGAGAGTTATTTGCATCTTAATTTCATTTCTGCCTGTGACAAGCCGGCCAGGCTAGTGGTCTGATCTGAACCATCTATTTATAAGCTCCGTGATCTCTACCTCCTGACGCTGGACAGCAAGATGGCATGCGAACGGATAACCAACCAGCCTGCATCTTGCAGATCCTCCGAATATTGAATAATTATAGGTGAATTGAAATGATGATAAAAAGACTCTTGACAGCTATCTGTCTGATAGGCATAACTTCAGTAATAGCCATTGCTAACGGCGAGACGATTGAACTTGGTCCGGCCAGCCTCTCCATGGACCTGGAAAGCCTGGGATTCTATTCCATCGAGATGGGAGCTGTCACCTCCACAGAACATAAGGATCCGGATTTCGTCTATGAGATAATTCCGGCAAGCATCCAGGTTGGAGAAACATACGGTGTGCTGCAGGTCGAGGTCCACAAGATGAGCACAACCGAGCCCTTAGATGATCCCATCTCCGGAAGGCACCAGGAAAACGGTCTGGAGCATTGTATCGAAAGGTCGAACTTGCTGCCGGCAGGAGAGGACATCAAAACGGAGTCCTTTGAGATCGACGGGCAGCAGGGTTTGATTGCCACCATCGGCCAGGAGGTTCAGGATCCGCAGTACATTGTGGCTTACAGTCCGGATAAAGAGGATGGATCGGGATCTCTGGTATGCATAGTGGCCTCAAGACTGCCCTGGGAGACAACAGAAGAGCTCTTCCGCTCGATCAAGACGGTGGTGGAATAGGGGCTATCAGGTCAAAAGAAGAATCAGCATGAGAAATCAGTGGCTCGCTGTGATCAACTCATTGCTTGCCAGCAGCAGGAGCAGGAGCATTGTCCGCAAGGATCTTCTCATAGCGCTCCACGATCCTCTCCACTATGTCCATATCATACGGCTGGTGGACAGGGACCTGGATCTCCGCCTCCATCTGAGCTGAGATTGGGGCGGCGGTGGTGCCGTCCTCCCGAACATCCAGATGGAGGTCGCGGGCGATATCCTCGATCATGGGAGTGAGGGGCTTTATTGCTCCTGCTCTCTTCCCCCTTTTGCGGAACCTTTTCAGGAGGCGGTCAACCTCTGCTGCGAGGGGCTCCACGTCTCCTGATTCAGCAGCCTGAACGATCAGCTCGGCGCTCTCCTTGAGCTGGGAGAGGGTGCGAACTTTAGCCTCTATCACATCTCCGGAGTAGTTTTCTCTCACCTTTTCCCTGTAGCCGGGGGCAATTACCAGGAGGTCGATCTCCCTGAGCCGGCTGAGGTCCTCTTCTTCAGGATCGTAGGGATTGATCACGATATGGTCCAGGCCCAGGCGCACGGCCAGGCTCCTGTACATGGGGCTGACCCCCACCAGCTTTCTGTTCTGAAGCAGAGCCTTTCTCACCGCCTGGGGATCAGAGGAGGTGATGCCGAAGTAGTCGGCAAAACCGGGAGTGGTGGTCAGAAGCCTGGTCCGGCTGTGCTTGACCGCATTGATCAGACCCCTTTTCTCCAGCTCCTTCACATGCTCGTAGCTCTTGTTTCCCCTGATCTGCACCAGTTCGCTCTGTTTGATGGGCTGCTTATAAGCGATGATAGCCAATGTCCTGATCAGGGGGGCCTCTATCTCCTTGGGGGCGAAGGAGAGGACCCGGCCTGCCAGAAGGGATCGAACCTGCATGGAATAGCCGTCTCCTATGCTCTTGATCTCGATTCCCGAGCTGCGGCTGGCGTACTCCCCGGCCAGGTCGCGGGCCGCCTGTTCGGCCACATCCGGTGGCAGGCCGGAGATATCCGCCAGCTCTCCGGGAGTGAGCGTTCTGCCGGCGGCAAAAAGGGCGGCTTCTATAACTGCTTTGGCGCTGGAATCCATCATCAGATCTACCTGAAAGATGATCTCTTCCTGAGAGAATTTAAGCTTGCCTCAGGGAATCCGCAGTGATAAAAATGGATGCAAAATTTCCTTTTCAATCCACTGCGAATCATTTTTAAGCTTGTAACGCCAATAGTTGTCATGATTATTAGAGACGATCCCAGTGTCAAACAGATCCCAGAATCAAGCATATCCCAGAATCAAGTGGGTTCAGGAGAGCGGTGGATAAATGAACAGGAAATGTCTGGCAATATTCTGCCTGTTGTCAATTGAGATTCTGGCCCTTTTTTCCGTAGCAAGCGCCCAGGCAGCCGATTATCCGGAATATATGGGATATGTCAACGACTACGCCCATCTTCTCTCCGAAGAGCAGACAATTGAACTGAACCGGGAAATGAGCGAGTTTGACCGTCGCACCACAATCGAGCTCGCGGTGGTGACTGTGGACTCC
The DNA here is from genome assembly GCA_034679645.1 of Methanothrix sp. Classification (GTDB taxonomy): domain Archaea; phylum Halobacteriota; class Methanosarcinia; order Methanotrichales; family Methanotrichaceae; genus Methanothrix. Next base: position 5,196 of record JAXDAR010000206.1, read on the forward strand.
ATTGGCGGCCAGAGCCCCGGCGAATATGCAGTCGACCTGGGAAACCTGTGGGGAGTGGGAAAGGAGGGCAAAGATAACGGGATCATCCTCCTGGTAGTCATGGATTCCCATGATATATGGATCGAGACCGGACCGGGGCTGGTGGGAGAGATAAGCGACCGCCAGGTCCAGGAGATCGTGGATCGCACCATCATCCCCGAATTCCGTGCCGGGAAGGCAGATCAAGGGATAATCAAAGGATCAGAGGCTCTAATTCGCCATTTTGATATCCTGATACCATCAGCAGCATCACCCGCAGAATCGGCACCATCGGTGCCATCGGCAGATGGAGGCGGGAAAGAAGGCTACAGCTTCATGTGGATTGCTGCTTTTGTCTCTCTTTTCATTGCCATTGGCTGGGCCATTCTGAGAATGCTTGGGCCCAGAATTAGCCAGGCAAAAGAGAACAGTGCGCGGCTCGTCCAGATCAGAAAGGGGCTGGACGGATTGGTGGAAGATGGGACATCGGCCCTTGGGGCTTTAGCGGAGCTCAAGGGCGGCTATGCTCCTTCCATCTGGAGGAAGGCGGAGGAGGATTTCAGCTCAGTGGATCTGAACCGGCTGGAGTTGGAGTTCATCGAGGCGAAGAAGCTCTCAGATAGAGGCTGGGTTCAGGCGCCTACCGCTCAGGAGATGATCGCCGCCCTGGAGGAGAGCTTAATGGTTGCTGCAAAGAATATCAATTGTCCGGTCGAGAGGCTTGCCCAGGCCAAGAAAGCGCAGAGCGAATCCGTGGCAGCCCTGGCAGGACTGGCTTCAGCTCTCGCCAGGGCTGAGGTTGTGGCCACCGGAAAAGAAAAATCGATGGCAATAATGATGGATCTGGAGAGAGCAAAGCAGTTTTATCAAGAGGCGAAGGCCCAGGCGGACCAGCCCCCGGAGTCAGTCGATTGGATAGTCCTTCAGGAGAAGATCCAGACGGCAGAAGAGGCAATTGAGCAGGTCAGCAGCGTTGACATAAAAGACCGCACTCCTGAGGATAATGATAAGGAATTAAATCCGGAGGAGATGCTGGGGAGGATGAGAGGGGCTCTGGAGGCTGCAGAGAGGAGCATTGGAGACTCTACTGCCGCCAGGCCTTATCTGGATGCGGCAAGAAGTGATTATGAAAAGGCACAGGAGTACCGCTCAGGGAGGATCAGTATCACAGACCTGAATCTGCTCAGGACATCTCTGGACCGGAATATCGAACTTGCCTACCATAACCACCAAAAGGAGATGACGGACCGGAGGGAGATGGAATTGGCCCGCCTGAGGGAGGAACAGAGAATCCGCCAGGAATCGATTCATGTCCACGGTCCCGGATTTTGGGGCTTGATCTTGAGGTTCATTTTTGGCTGGAGGGTGGGAGGAGGCAGCAGCGACGATCGGTATACAGGCGGAGTGAGCAGAGGTAGCAGTCGCACCGGTGGAAGAAGCAGCGGTGGCGGCCGCTCAGGCGGAGGGAGCCGCATGGGAGGGGGCAGCCATGGCGGTGGACGCTCAAGTGGTGGTGGCGGCGGGCGAACGGGAGGGGGAAGTAGGGGAGGGGGCAAGTGGTGAAGCTAAAGGATGCAAATGAATCGAGCCATCGAGCCCGATCATTTTGA
>JAXDAR010000207.1:0-6721 GCA_034679645.1 Methanothrix sp.
ACCACCAGGATGGCGTCCGAGTCGAGCACATTGGGTCCGGCGGGGAGGTTGTCCTTGCCCAGATGGATTATCTCCTCCACCCGCACGGACTGCTTGATCTCCTCGGTGATCTCTTCAGTCTCCAGGATGTTCTCGTCGAACATCTCCACCAGGATGCGCTTGGCCCTCTCTATGACATACTTCCTCTTGGAGGCGCGCACATCCTCAATGCGGTTGATGGCGATTCTGGCAATGCAGGGTCCGACCCGGTCTATGGTCTCCAGAGCGGCGGCCAGGATGGCAGTCTCGACCTTATCGAAACTGGAGGGAATGGAGATGGTACCGCTCGACTTTCCCCCGCTGGATGTGATTTGCACATCGATTCTGCCCAACCTTCCTGTTTTTTGGAGGTCTCGCAGGTCAAGGTCGCTTCCGAGGAGACCTTCTGTCTGGCCGAAGATAGCGCCGACCACATCTGGCCGCTCAACTATTCCCTCCGCAGTTATATCGGCATAAATGACATATTTTGTGGTATCAACATTCTGCATGATTATGACCCCTTTTAATTTAAAATAGTTAAATAAAAGTCACACCAACATCTTACAGCCAAAGCTATCAATACCCAAAGGGGCCATTCTCGCGACCAAACGTCGCCTTTCGGGCCATGCCTGATCCCAGGCAGGCAATGAGCAGTGAATGATGGTGAATGTGAGTTTATCCAACTACTTCAGCGTCCAATTATCATCATTATGGAACATCTGATAGAAATGCCCACACATGAGCATTTTTTTCCGCGCTTTGCTGGCATTTCATCGCCCCAAGTTTAACCGAGGGCTTAATTATCATGAGATTTGAAGCTCAAATGTGTACTTCTACCAGGTAAAATTGCACGAATCTAGTTTAATAACTTTGTGGTAGAGATGGGCTGTTGAGGGAAAAAGCAGATCCGCTCAAGTTATATAAAAGTTGCTACAATACTATGAATCCCTCCGCTGTTCTTACTACCTGCACTTCTTCTCCCGGCTCCACTTCCAGGCCGCGGGGACGAGACGCGAGGGCGGTGCGGAATGTCTCCGGGTCCATGATCTCCAGCACAGCATCATCCCTGGAGATGACCGTCGCCTTCATGGCATCGGCCCTGTTTCCCAGCACCTGCACCTGGCCCGAGATCTCCTCGGACATGCAGGACCGGTGCCCCTCGTTCAGGGAGCTGAGCAGGGTGTTCTTGCCATCAAACCCGGTGACCATAGAGAGCGAGCCGCGATGGGATACGATGTCACCTCTTCTCAGGCGGGGAAAACGGACCAGCAATGTGGAGCGGAAAACATCACGATTCTCCTTCTTTCCCACCAGCTTGCACGTCTCCAGCAGCTTGCCACCGAACCTTTCCTGCACCGCTTTTGCCATCCTTCTCCCCAGCTGGGTTGACCCTAAAATTATATCCAGGCCGCCCTTGACCTCCTTCATCTCCTGGATGAAGGATAGCTGATCTCCTCCCCGGTAGCCGGCATCGGCCATATCCTGGGCCATCCTCCGGCACTCCTCCATCTCCCTGGGGCTGATCGGCCGGCTGCCGTTTCCCCGCAACTGCACCGTGGACTGAAAGTACTTCCCGGCCATACGGCTGCAGCGCTCACAGGCCACCTGCCTGATCCTCACCTGCACCTCGCCGTTCTCCTCCACCTTCTGCTCCATGAAGCTGCCACTGACTCTCATCCTGGCCATATACTGGGTGGCTCCGGTCTTCTGCAACTGGACCTCTATATCCGGATGGAGTAGCTCAGGGTGAAGCCAGATGGAATCGACTGCCGCCCCGGAAGCCAGATCCTCTATTGGCCGGCTGTCTGGCAGCTGCCACTTTCCCTTTATCTGCTCCGAGCTGCACATTGAGCAGATCACCACCTCCACCACATTGGGGAACTGGATCAGCTTTATGGCGTCCATACGGCACTGGGGGCACAGACCATCCTCCGTTGGCTGGCCGCATTTGGGGCAGAGGGCCTGCATCACATTCTCACCATCTGGGCGTAGAGAACTCCATCGATGGAAAGCACGTTCTCCTCCTCCACATAACCCAGAAGAATGGCATGTCTGACCGCTTTGCATCCTACAAAATTGGCCATGGTCGCCCCGCGAAGAGCCTTTTCAACCTCGGATAGGCTCGCCTTTTCTTCTCCATAAAAGTCAGAACTAACCTCGATATGAAGATCGCCCTCTCTGAACTCACATCCCAGGATATCGCTATCGCAGACGGCGATCAGGGTCTCCTTTCCCTGCCGGTAGGTCTTCAGGCAAATCTGGGCGATCTCCTCGCCACACTCCTCCACTGTTATGCCGCCGATTTGATCTCTGCTCTCTTCCATTTCCATCTCTTCATAAGTTGCTGATTCTCTTCCGAAACTCAGGGCAGCTTCAACATTCCCGGTCTGGGCTCGAAGACGTCCCCGTCTCTTCTCATCCGGTCGATGATCTCCTCCGCTTTAGACCTTTCTATTCCCAGATCCTCTGCCCGGTTCAGAACCTCCTCTCTGGGAGCAGGCCCCTGGCTCTCCCGGCTGACGTCCCTGATGAGGTCCATCACCGACTTCGTCCTGTCCCGGGTGCTCTTGGTGGTGCCCGAGGCGATGATGTCCGCATCCAAAAATCCCGTCTCCGGGTCCACTCCTACCTTGCGAAGACAGGCCTCCAGGATCTTGACCACCCGTCGGGCATCCTCTCCGGTCACCTCGCGGCTCAGCCGCAGCCTGGCGCTGGCTTCACCCAACCTTATCAGAGCCTCCAGTTGCCTGGCAGTGACCGGTACCGGCTTGTTCGAGTCCTGCCCCTGGGTCCGCAGACCGACGTAATAGTTCAGGAAATACTCTTTTGCCTCCTCGGTGAGGGTGGGAAATATATTCTTGCGGGCATAGGCCACATACTTTCTCAGCATCTCGGGATCGATTGCCGGCTCGATCACTGTGAGGGCACTATCGATGTCCTCCTGGGATATCTCCGGATTCCAGGGCTTTTGGGTGGAGAGCTCTCCGGCATAGTTGCTCTTCAGGATGTGCTGGGCGATGGCCGAGTCCCTCTTGGTGTCCGGGTCATCGGTGAGAACGAAGATGAGGTCGAATCGGGACATGAGGGCCGGGGTGAGGTTGATCTGCGGGGCGATGGGCTCGTACTTATCGAACCTTCCCAGCTTCGGATTGGCTGCGGCCAAAAGTGAGCAGCGGGACTTGAGGGTGGCCATCACCCCGGCCTTGGCCACGCTTATCGTCTGCTGCTCCATAGCCTCATGCAGGGCGCTCTTGTCCTCGTTGTTCATCTTGTCCATCTCGTCGATGGCGGCGATGCCCTTGTCCGCCAGGACCAGTGCCCCGGCCTCTATGGTCCAGCGGCCGTCACCCAGCTCGTCCTTGACCGCAGTGGCCGTCAGACCGGCGGAGGTGGAACTCTTTCCCGAGGTGTAGATCCCCCGCGGGGAGAGCTTAACCATATACCTCAAGAGCTGCGATTTTGCGATGCCCGGATCGCCCACCAGCAGGATGTGGATATCTCCTCTGATCCGCGCTCCGTCCGGCAGATGCTTCTCGAATCCCGATACCAGTTGCAGGCCCAGGGCCTCTTTCACGTCATCATAGCCGTAAATGGAGGGAGCAATGGAGTCCTTGATCTTCTCATAGATCTCGGGATCACGGGACATCTCCAGGATCGCCTCTTCGTCTTCAGGAGAGATCTCTATCTCCTCGAACTCCTGGTCTTTCATCTCCACCGATACCCCCTTGTGGAATAGATCGAAGTAGGTGCTCTTTCCCTGCTGGGGATTGGTCCTCTGATAGGACTTCAAGACGCCATTCACAATCACCCTGTCCCCGGGAAAGATCCGGCCCGCCAGGTCGTCCTCCAACTCCACATCCAGGGTCTGGGGCTGCTGGCCGCCTCGCAGGTCCTCCGGCGACTCCTGCACTCTGATCTTCTGAGCATCGACGAACTTGGACTGGGCGAGGAGGAGCTTGAAGGGGCCCCCCCGATCGCAGGCCTGGTTCATGCACTTCAGGTTCTGGTCCTCGAATTTGTTTCCGCTCTGCTCTTTAAAGAAGGTAAAACCGCACCTCTGGCACTGGAAAGCGGCGGATACTATCTTCGGCCTGACCTCGGTGGCCGTCCTGACCAGACCGTCTATGGCCAGGAGCTTGCCTATATGGTCAGAGCGAAGCTCACGGGTCTTGAAGTGCCGGGGGAGCTGTTCGATTCGCACATGGGCCCGGTCTAAATAGACGTCCATGGGCAGGTCCAGCTCCAGCATGGCAGCCCGTGCGGCTTCAATAGTCTCATCCGGGCTCTCCATCAGCTCCTCAGCGAAATCCGGATCGAACTTGTCCAGGTCTGAGAACTGAATCTTGAGGCTGCGCTCGTCTGGATAGGTGTCGGCCAGCTTCAGGATCTCATCCCAGTATCGGGAGCGGAGGAACTCCTCCCATTTGGCTACAGCATCTGCAGGCATTCTGAGATGAGTTAATGCCGGCCAGGTATCTAAAGTATTTGGCGAGTGATGAGTGTTTAGAGCGGACGGCAGTTCATCTGGGCCCGGGCTTAACCTTCAGCTGACTCCCATTCCTGGCCACAATGATCACCTTCTCCCCCTTCTCCACCGTCCCCTCCGCCTCCGCCAGCCAGTACTCTCCCTGGAAGAGAACATAGCCTTCCGGATCCAGCCGGTCCAGGGCTACGGCCTCCTCACCCTCGAAGACATCGATAACCATGGGAGCAAACCGGGCCTGGGCCACCTTATAGATGGCAAAGGCCATGAACAATCCCAGTATGAGCGAGGGCAGGATCAGGGCCAGGGCCATGGAGCGCTGGTAGCTGCCCGGCACGTACCACTCCGGAAAGCTGGTGGGCACAAACAATATGCTGCCTGTGATAACACAGACCAGTCCAGCCACTGCCAGGGCACCGAAGGCGTGGCTGTGCAGCTCTGCCAGGATGAGTCCCAGCCCCAGGAGAATGAGAAACAGGGCACCGATGTTCACATTGAAGCCCAGGCCAATCAGCCCCAGGGCCAGGGCGGCGAGGCCGAAGACCTCTGCACCAATTCCCGGACTGGAGAAGCCGAAGATGAGGGAATACAGGCCTATCAGCATCAGAAGCCCGGCGATGGTGGGATCGGAGAGAAGCTTGAGGAACTGCAGATTCAGCGGTGGCTCGAAGGTCTCCAGGTTCACACCCTGAGTGATCAGGGTGGCGTTCTTGACCCTGCTGCCATTGATCTGATCCGTAAGCTCCTCCGGGGTGGAGGCAATATGCTCTATTACCCCGTAACTGCGTGCCTCATCGGCATTCAGGTTCAGATTGGAGAGCACAAACTCCCTGGCAGCGGTGGTGTTCCGGTCATGCTTTCGCGCCTTCTCCTCGATCAACGCCACTATGGCATTGGTGGTCTTGCTGTCGTTTACCGGCATCGTCCCTCCGGTTGGCGAGAGTTGCACCGGCTGGGCCGAGCCGATGATGGTATGGGGAGCCATGGCCGCCACATCGGAGCCCATCAGGATCATAGTGCCTGCTGACCAGGCTACAGCTCCCTCCGGATGGACATAGCCGATGACCGGGATCTCCGACTCATCCATCAGCCTCAGGATCTCAGTGGTCTCGGCCAGACCTCCACCCGGCGTGTCCAGGAGGAGCATCAGCGCTATTACATCCTCTGCATCCGCCACCTCCAGAGCGGCCAAGACGATATCATCGCTGGCAGGGGTGATGGTCCCCTTCATATCCACCATCATGACGGTGCCTGCCGCCCCTGCCTGGCCGGCGATGAGGGCTATGAGGGCTATAGACAATGTTATTTCCAGTATTCGAGCCGACATGACCCTCACCCTGCTATTCATTCATCTCCTGAATCTGGCTCGATCCAGAGAAGATTCCTTCATGGCCTCCATTCTCTCCTCATTCTTTCGGTTCGCTTCCCTTTCCGAGAGCTCACGGTTCAGGGCGGCAGTCAGGCCGGTTATCGATCCCGTCCCTGCATCTCCGCTGGGAGTGACGACGATGAGAGTCTTCTCGCGGGCGATATCCACCAGGGTCTGCAGCTCCCTGAGCTTCAGAGCAGCCGGCACCTCCTCATACAGCCGGGCAGCATCGGTCATGGTCTTTGAGGCCTGGAACTCGCCGTCTGCCAGGATGATGCGTGACCTCTTCTCTCTCTCGGACTCCGCCTGCTTGGCTATCGCTCTTCTCATTGATTCAGGCAAAGCGACATCCCTTAAGGTGACTGCAGTAACCTTGATCCCCCAGGGATCGGTATGCTTGGCCAAGATCTCCTGCAGCTTCTTGTTCAGCTCGTCGCGTTTGCTTAGCAGGTCATCCAGTTCGATCTGGCCCAGGACATCACGCAATGTGGTCTGAGAGAGGAGGGATGTGGCCATCCGGTAGTTCTCCACCTGAATGACCGCCTTTGCCGGATCGACCACCCGGTAGTAGATGACTGCATCCACCTCCACGCTCACGTTATCCCTGGTTATGACCACCTGTTTGGCCACATCGATGGTGAAGACCCTCAGGTCGAGGAGGATGACCCGATCGATGATGGGTATGATGAAGAATATGCCCGGCCCCTTCACTCCGCTGAAACGGCCCAGGCGGAATATGACCACCCTCTCATATTCCCGCACTATCTTGATCGCCTGTGATAGTATAGCCAATACTACAAACAGAGGTAATAGAGTACTGAATAGATCCAAGTGAACACCCTGGATAATGT
>JAXDAR010000208.1:0-6229 GCA_034679645.1 Methanothrix sp.
CTCACAAAGATAACTTTTTGATAAGTTAATGATAAATTACACACTTATTGGTGGATCGGTGAATCCCTGTATATCTGTCTTGCCGGTCATGACCACTCCGTTATTGAATCAGCTTTTTTCATAAGACATGAATCAGAATATTGGCGGACCAAAGCTCAAATTCGCGCTGGTGGCAGCAAATGACAAAGGCAAGTATGCGCTACTTTTCAGATATTCCCATTAGGCAGATTGAATCTGGACTCTGGCCACAGCAGGCCTCTTTGACCACAGGAAATTCGATATGATCAAAAATATCTAATTTATATCGATTAAACTGCGGAGGACCGCAGATCTGGAGGGAACTCCTCTATTACCCACCTTCTATACCAAAGGCACTTTATCTCATAATGATCCGGAGAGGATGGCTAAATGCCAATTGAATTCTAAAAATTAAAAGGGATTGTGGAGAATATTTGGCCGCATATCATATCCCACTCCCATAAGAGCGCACATTTGCTGCGATCTTCGCCAATATCAATCCTTGCGGGACAAACGCTTATGGAAGCCTCATCGCCATGAGAAGATATACTTTTACTTTTATGCACTGGTATAGTTTTATCTCTTTTCTTTACCAATTCACTACCGAAACCATGGCTAAATTACTTTAGAATGAAATTCCTGGTGCCATATACAGTAAAATTTATATATGATAGCTGATAAGTTATATTAAGGATCCGGGGTTCGCTTAAAAAGGACTTTTTAAGTCATCCATCCCCTCAAGATGAATCGACCCGGATCCTCCCCTCGAATTGTTAGAATGTTTGCCCATGGATTGTGTGGGCTTCAACCGTTTATCAGCCGGAATTTAGATCTATCATTCAGCCTTGCAGATGAACTGTGATTGGCCATGATTGAGATCGATACAAGCGGGCGGGCAGATGCGATAGATATCACATCAAAGCTGCAGGCGGCCCTGCATGAAGAGGGAGTGGAAGAGGGCATCGCTTTTGTCTTTACCCTCCATACCACTACCGGCTTGACGGTAAATGAGGCAGATCCCTCTCTTATGAGGGACATATTGAACCTTCTGGAGAGATTGGCCCCTGAGAGGGGGGAGTATCTTCATGATCATGATGAGGGAAATGCCCATGCCCACCTGCGAGCAACGCTCACCGGCAACAGTGTGACCGTTCCTGTCACAGAGGGCAGGCTGAAATTAGGGACCTGGCAGAGGATTCTCTTCTTTGAGTTTGACGGCCCGAGAAGAAGGAGAATCTACCTCAAGACCATACCGGCGGGGAAAATGGAATAGATTGAAAGTAAAAAAAGGAAGAGCGGAAGGGACCAGGCGAGAGGACAGAAGACTGGAAGGGCGAGAGCGAGAGGACAGAAGAGGTGGAGGAAGATAATCTGCCCTTCTCCCGCCAGTCCCCCATCCAATTCGCTTCTCTTCTAGATCATTGCCGCATCAGATGGGCGTTCCCGTGCTCATGGTCATCTCCTTGAATGCCGTCATGAGCTTCTTTGTTATCGGTCCAGGCTTGCCGCTACCTATGATTCGGCCGTCGATCTTGGTGACGGGAGCAACCTCTGCCGCGGTGCCGGTGACGAAGACCTCGTCACCGGTGTAAAGATCGAAGAGCCCTAGATCGGTCTCGATGACTTCAAATCCATTCTTTTCCGCCAGCTCTATGGATGCTTCTCTGGTTATCCCTTTCAGGTTGTTGAGGGTATGGGGGGTGTAGATTTTATTATTCTTTATGACAAATATATTGTCCCCACTACCCTCGGAGATCCTGCCCTGGGCATCAAGGATGATGGCCTCATTTCCCCCTTTGACATTGGCCTCGATCTTGGCCAGGATGTTGTTCAGATAGTTGAGGCTCTTGATATTCGGGGGCAGGGCGTCGGGGGCATTTCTGCGAACGGAGACGCTGATGGCGGTCAGGCCGACCTCATACAGGTTTCCGTACATCGCCCCCCACTCAACAGCAATGATGATAACTGTGGGCTTCTCACATTTCAGGGGATCCAACCCCAGGTCTCCGTATCCTCTGGTGACTATGGGCCGGACGTAAGCATCGCGCAGGTTGTTCTTTCGCAGGGTCTCTCTGATCGCCAGCGCCATCTCCTCCTGGCTCATGGGGATGGAGAGCATGATGGCCTGGGCGGAGTCAAACAGCCTTCGGACGTGATCCTCCAGCCGGAAGACCCTTCCCTCATAGGCTCTTATGCCCTCGAAGACGCCATCGCCATACAGAAATCCGTGATCGAAAACAGAGACCGCAGCTTTTTCAGCCGGAACATACTCGCCATCCAGATAAATGAGGTTCATAGAGAATCCTGTATCTGCATCATTGCCAAGGATATATGCATTTTGATCGATGGATTTATTAGAGAAGGAAGGAAGCTAGGTGCCTACTCTGCATGGGGTTTGAGGCTAATGGCTAAACTTGGTTTTGTCGTCTCGGAGTTCAATCGGGACATCACCTATCAGATGGAGCTTTTGGGCAGGGAACATGCCCAGTTCCTGGGAGCGGATGTCGCAGCGGTGGTTTATGTTCCTGGAGTCTTTGACATGCCGATAGCAGTAAAGAAAATGCTCAGTCGCGAGGAGATTGATGCCGTCGTGACCATCGGCTGTGTGATACAGGGGGATACCGCCCACGATGAGGTTGTGGCCAATCATGCCGCCCGCAAGCTGATGGACCTCTCTTTAGAATTCAATAAGCCGGTCACCCTGGGGATCACCGGCCCCAAGATGTCCCGGGCGGATGCGCAAAAGAGGGTGGACTACTCCAAAAGAGCAGTCGAGGCGGCAGTCAAGCTCCTGCAAAGGTTAGGTGGGGATTAGATCATGGTTTCCGCACGGATGGCCTCCATTCATGAGTCGACCACTCTGAAGATCTCGGCCACGGCTAAGAAGCTGGCCGCCAGCGGCCTGGATATCATCGATATGGGCGTTGGCGAGCCGGATTTCGATACTCCCAGGCATATCGTGGAGGCGGGGTGCAACTCCATCCGCATGGGTGAGACTCATTATGCACCAACTGGCGGCATTCCCGAGCTGCGACAGGCGATAGCGGAAAAGCTCTCAGGGGAGAACCGGATTCATGCTGGGGCAGAGGACGTGATAGTGACACCGGGGGCGAAGATGGCCGTCTTTGCCGCCATTCAGGCGCTCTTGGAAGAGGGCGATGAGTGCATATTGATAGGACCCTCCTGGGTAAGCTACGAGCCCAGCGTCGCTTTTGCCGGTGGATCGGTGGTCTGGGGCGGTGTGGATGAGGATTTCATGCCCAGGAACATCGCGGAGAAGATCAGCCCCAAGACCCGGCTGATCATAGTCAACTCCCCCTCCAATCCCACCGGAGCGGTCTTTGATCAAAGCGTGCTGAATGAGATCAGTGACCTGGCAGCAGATCACGATCTGTTTGTGATATCCGACGAGATATACGAGAAGATAATTTACGATCATGAGCACATCAGCATAGCCTCGCTGCCGGGGATGGCGGAGAGAACGGTTACCATCAATGGCTTCTCCAAAGCCTATGCCATGACCGGCTGGCGTCTGGGCTATCTGACCGGCCCCAGGGAGACCATGAAGTGGGTGACCAGGCTGCTGTCCCATTCCGTATCCCAGGCCACCACGTTTGTGCAACGGGCGGGGGTTGCCGCCCTGCAGGGGCCCGAGGATGATGTCGAGTTGATGGTGGCGGAGTTCCGCGCCCGGAGGGATATTCTGGTCGCGGGCCTGGAGAGGCTGGGAATACCCTGCAGCGTTCCGGGTGGCGCTTTTTACGTATTCCCGGATGTGTCCGGATATGGGGGAGGAGATCAGTTCACGGAGAGGCTGCTCAAAGAGGCCCTCATCGCCGCCACTCCCGGATCGGCCTTCGGGCCGGGTGGCACGGATTACGTCCGCCTCTCCTATGCTACCAGCCAGAACCGGATACATCAGGCTCTGGAGAGGATAGAGAAGATTGTGTGAGATACGGTAGTATCACTTCTTCTCTATTGAGCCCTCATCTTTTCTTTATTCTTTGCCTATCAATTCACATCTTTGTATCCAGGTTCCATTCAGTCCTGGCTTTTGTATCATTGGCTATTCCGCATTATTGACCACCTGCAATGCTATCTCATTTCTGCGGTAGAACGGCGGCGTCCAGGGATCGTTGTACTGCATCAGTAAAGGCTCCCCTTTCGTCAGAATCCCCTTTGCCTCCAGCGTCTTATTCAATCGCTCCAGGTTCTCTCTGTAACTGCCCTCATTCATGTAGCCAGAGAATCTGATGGTGGCAAGGATTCGGGGCTCTATCCGCTGGATTTCAACATCGCTCGATGTGGGACGGGGGATGGTCTGGATATCGAAGCGCTCCGGCATTATGAAAGCCATGGACAGGCCCTCTTCGGTATCCTTCGTGACCACCGGGGCGGTCATCTCGATCATCTCACCCTCGACCGGGGCGGATTTGGTATTTGCGGGCGGCGCAGGAGTCACCACCGGCGTGGTCATCTCGATCTTCTCCCCTTTCTCGTTCTCTCCGGAGATATATCTGAACAATGGGCCAAAGGCGCTATTCTCGTCCTGTGCTATTGCTGTGGCCCAGATCTCCTCTGGATATTCTCTGATCTCCACATTATTATCCAGAGTCTCTTTGACAAGGTAGCTTGCCTGGGGTCCGGACCTTGTAATGAACACTCCATAAAGTGTCCAGATAACCAGCAGCAGGATGATGACCAGCCCTGCCTTAATCAGCCAGGATGAATTCATGAAAATACCTCGCATTCGCACTGATGAGGATATGATCTCAGTTATTGAGATTTATATCTTTTTAGCTTATTATTCGATCATTGATCATAATAATCCATGCAGATATTCCTCAGCCGCCGTAAGATGGTTGCGGAGCACTCCATTACCAGAGAGCCCTCGCGGGAGCGCGCGCACAGGGGGCGAGCGTGCGAGAGGACGGGCGGTGTTTGGCGGCACTGTCTCGTGCATGAAGTAAAGGGGATTGGGAAGATGGAGGCGTGGTCGGGCGTGGCTAGAGGAGGAAAATTGCCTTCCGTCAGAGATGGCCGATGGCCTGCTGCTCGCGAGTGTCTCTGGCCTATGGTCTCAGATGCGCTGGCCCAACCGCAGGGTACAGCCTCGATATGAGGACGATTTCAGTCAAGGATGTGGATTTTGACCCAGCCGATTGCTTTGGATCTCAGAGTCTAGGAAATCTATTTTTAGAAGCCAAGCATATTATTAGAATCGCGGTGAGATCAATGGAGGTTTTTGTCAAGAAAGGGGGGATAATTGAGCTTCCTAACTCCATTATGGTTGAGTTGGGTCTGAGCGAGGGCAAGAAAGTATTCTGAACGTAAAGGATGGGGAGATACTCATCAAACCGGCCAAAGACATTGCGAAAAGGCTGGCGGGATCAATCGCACTGGATGATGTTGATCTCATTGATGAAATTGTGGAATCTGAGGATTGGCTGTGATAAGTTCTCTTGAAGCACTGCCTAGATCTTCCGATGTATTTATTGACGCCAATATATTTTTATGTCATATAATGAAGCGCCCTAAATGGTTCCTGCATGCCCACGAATTTTTTATGGCAATTGAATCTGGTGCATATAATGGATTCACTTCAACACCTGTGCTCAATGAAGTGCTCCACAAACTAATGCTTGCCGAAGCCACGCATACCTATGGTCTGAACTCTGAAAATGATGCTGCGAATGCGTTAAAGAAAGATCCTGAGAAAAATTAGCGGGCTTTCGATATCGTACGCCACTCACCTGGCCGTCATCAAATCCGAAGGCATTTCCAATATCGCCACTAATGACAGCGATTTTCAGAGAATAGATGACATCAATATCTATAAGCCATGAAGAAGCTATTTAATCCCGGCAAGCCTGTTATGTTCTATGTCCGGGCAATCTCCTCCAAAGTCAAAAGGAATGCAAGAGATGTCTGAAAATAGACTCGAAGGTCTAACCCCTGGGGAGAGACAGCGCCTTGAAGAAAGCATGCATCGCAATGAGAGACTTATGAAGCGTCTGGCCGAAATGTGAGCGCTTAGAGGTTTTCGGTGTTTTCGAGAAGCCAAATTTTGATTTCATCAACATTGCATTGGTAGCTGGCGATTCTCAGCAGCATTTGGATTATTCTCTGCATTGATCTGATCTACAAGGTAATCGATCGTATCATGGCAAAGAACGCCATCTACTCCGTCGAAATTGCTGATTATCAGCCT
>JAXDAR010000209.1:0-10013 GCA_034679645.1 Methanothrix sp.
ACCTTGAATCCATGCCAGTAATGCCCCGGCATCCTGACTATCTGGGGATTCTCTCCGGTGGAGATGACCTCATCCAGCTCCCGGGTGTCGTCATCGTAGGCGCAGATCTTAAGCGCGCCGCAGATCACGAGGAAATGGTCTACCTGCCCCCGTTCATGCCGGTGCCAGGCCCTTACCATGCCCGGATAGCTCACAGACATATTGGCCTGCACGATATCATCCTGGAGGACATCCTTCCAGTCCGTCCTCATGATCTCAGTGAAAAATCCGCGCTCATCGGCAAATCTCTTCAAGGGTTTTACCACAATTCCGGACAGCATCTTACGACCTCATTATCTTTTCCAGGATTTATTAAGCCAGGCCTATGAGCTTTTCCTTTTTAAGCCCTGCCTACAAGCATTTCCCATCATTCATATCTGATCCTTCAATCGCTCATCATTCATCCCCAAAATCTCCTTCTTTAACACCTGCAGGGAATCGTCCAATGATAGAGGCATGTTCATAAGCTTCCCGCGGGCTTTGCCGGTATCCAGAGATGAATCCATGGGCCTTTTTGCCAGCCAATTCAATTCGCTCAACCGGGAGGGAAGAATCAGGCTGCTGTCAAGGTCAAATACCCTGGCCAGCCGACGGGCAAAATCATATCTGGAGACTCTGGTGGCTCCGGAAAGATGATAGATCCCGGATAGATGTCTGTCCGCTGCCTCCAGCACCATGGCCGCCAGGCTGGAGTTCAGGGTGGGGGTTATGAATTGATCTGTGACCACCCTCGCCTCTTTGCCTGATTTGAGGTTGTTCAGGAGCCACAGAGCGAAGTTGACCTTGCCGCTGGCCGGTCGGCTGCCGTAGATAACGCAGGTTCTGGCAACACATCCCCTATCCAGACAGAACTCCTCACCCAGGAGCTTGGTGGAACCATAATAGCTGACCGGATTGGTATCATCATCCTCCCGGTACAGCCCCCGCTGGCCGTCGAATACATAGTCCGTGGATATGTAGACCAAATGGGAGCCCGCCCGTCTCGCCCCCTCTGCTATCGCCCTCGTTCCTTCCACGTTCATCTTATAGGCCAGCTCTTTTTCCCTTTCACACCGGTCCACGTCCGTCAGGGCGGCGCTGTGCACGATCACATCCGGTCTCATCCGCTCGATGATATCGCGAATGCCATTTGCATCCAGGAGATCGAATCGGACCTCCCTCCCCCAGGAGGGCGGGTTATGAGCATATCCGCTGAATACTTCATCCCCTCTGGCCACTGCCATCTCAGCCATTCTGCTCCCCGCCAGGCCGCTGCCCCCGGTAATGAAAATTTTCATGGAATACCGCTCCTACCACTGCACCCGCCAGGGTGTGGCACTCAATACTGAATCATCTATCAGCGGACGGTACCAATCAGGATTTTTCAGATACCATTCCACAGTCATCCCAAGGCCTTCCTCGAAGCTCTGCTCCGGCCGCCAGCCCAGCTCCTCCCTGATCCGGGACGAGTCCAGGCTGTAGCGGACGTCGTGACCCGGCCGGTCCTCCACAAACTCGATCTGATCCTCGCTCTTGCCCAATAGCTCCAGAATGAATCTGGCGATGTACAGATTGGTCTTCTCCTCTCCGGCGGAGATATTGTAGATCTGGCCCCTCCTCCCCCGGCGGAGCACCTCTTCTATTGCCCGGCAGTGATCGGTTACATAGATCCAGTCTCTCACGTTCTCCCCTGTGCCGTAAATGGGGATCTTAAGGCCTTCTTTCGCCCTTATTACGGTCTTGGGAATCAGCTTCTCGGGAAACTGGTATGGCCCGTAGTTGTTCGTACAGCGGGTGATCATCGCCTCCAGGCCATAGGTTCGGGCGTAAGCCAGGACGAATACGTCCCCTGCCGCCTTGCTGGCGGAGTAGGGAGATGAGGGCAGCAATGTCGACTCCTCAGTAGACGAGCCGGCGAGGATGTCACCATAGACCTCGTCGGTGGAGATCTGGACATATCTGGCGGAAGGATTATGATTTCTTATTGCCTCCAGCAGGCAAAAGACCCCGGTGACGTTGCTCTTCAGGAAGGAGTCAGGGCAGGAGATGGACCGGTCCACATGGGTCTCGGCTGCGAAATTCACCACCGCATCCGCCTTTTCCACCAGATCCGATACCAGGCTGCTGTCGGTTATGTCACCCTGCAAAAAGGTGTATCTGCGGTCGTGCTTGAACTCCGCCAGATTCTGGATATTGGAGCCGAAGTGCAGGGCGTCCAGGTTCACGATTTGGCAGTCTTCATGCCCGTCCAGGATCAGACGGATGAAGTTGCTGCCGATGAAACCAAGGCCCCCGGTAACAAGAAGATTCATGGCCATCACAACGATATATCGGAGTTGTCGCCCACGATCAGCCGGCTTCCTTTAGGCAGGCTGTCACATTCCCTGATCCTCACATTCCTGCCGATCAGGCTCTCTACCACCTTTCCGGCGTTGACTATCCGGCTCTCATCCATGATGATCGAGTCCTCGATCTCCGTGCCGCATATCTGGCAACCGATGCCAATGGAGGTATAGGGCCCAATATAGGAATCGGAAATAATGCTGTTTTTGCCGATGATGCAGGGACCCTTTACCACTGAATTTTTGATCCGGGTTCCCTTCTCCATCACCACCCGTCCCATGATCCGGGACTCTTCCACCTCGCCCTCGCACCTTCCATCGATGTCATCCAGGATCAGGCGGTTGGCCTCGAATATGTCCTCCGGCTTTCCGGTGTCCTTCCACCAGCCTTCCACAAAGGAGGCATCCACCTTATGACCGTGCTCGATCAGCCACTGGATGGCATCGGTGATCTCCAGCTCATCTCTCCAGGAGGGCTTGATGGACTTGCAGGCCTCGATGATCAGTGGGGTGAAGAAATATACCCCTACCAGGGCGTAATTGGATGGAGGTACCTTCGGTTTTTCCACCAGCCGCCTGATGCTGCCGTCCGGATTCAGGTCGGCCACGCCGAAACGCTGCGGATCATCGACCGGAGTGAGCAGGACGCTAGCACTGCTGCCCAGAGCATGAAAACGTCTCTCATGGCTGACTATGCCGTCGCGGAGGATATTGTCTCCCAGGTACATGACAAAATCCTCATCCAGGAAATCCTCCGCCACCAGGATGGTATGAGCAAGCCCTTTGGGCTCACCCTGATAGATGAACTCGATGGGGACCGACCAGTCCGCTGAGCGCACGGTTTCCATGACCTGCTCCTTGTTCGGCCCCAGGATTATGCCGATCTCCTCCGCCCCGGCCTCGATAACATCCTCCAGGGCATAAAATAGAACCGGTTTGTTGGCCACGGGAATGAGCTGCTTTTGCTGCGAATAGGTCAGAGGTCTCAGTCTCGTCCCTGAGCCTCCGGAAAGTATGAGCGCCTTCAATGTTCACACCTCAAAAGCCCTCAATTCTGCATCCATGGGCCCAGAGTTGATTCAACGATAAGATATACCCTTCGATCTGGGGAAAAGATCAATGGAAAAAAGAGTTGTCAGTCTATCGGCTCTGCCAATTCAAGGACCGGGATATATGACCTCGATGTTCTCCATATTCAGGATCAGCTTACGCAGCTCCTCACAGTTAATGGCGTGCTTGTACTCGCTGCACATCTTCACCCTCTCGGACAGTTCCCCCAGCTCCCTATCCTTCAGATAGTAGCCCATCCTCTGGGTGATGTACTTCAGCGCCTTGACCCCGGTATGCTTACCGATGATGATGTGCCTTGCAGCTCCCACCATCTCCGGGGAGTAGAGCTCGTAGGTCCTGGGCTCCTCCAGGACCGCTGCCACGTGGATCCCTGACTCGTGGGAGAAGGCATTGGTCCCCACCACCGCCTTGTTCCTGGCCACAGGGACATCGGAATAGGTCCCGACCAGTTGGGAGAGGTCCTTGATCTTGGTCAGATCATATCTATCGATATCGTAGTGCATCTTAAGAGAGATCAGCAACTCTTCCAGGGGAGTATTGCCGCTGCGCTCGCCAATTCCGTTCACTGTGGTGTGCAACTGCCTCGCTCCCGCCTCTGCTCCGGCCAGGGTATTGGCCAGGGCCAGCCCCAGGTCATCGTGACAGTGCATGCAAATGGGGACCTTGATGGTCTTACGAAGCTCGCTGATCATATAGTAAGTCGTGCGGGGGTTCATGATGCCCACTGTGTCCGCGACGCTCACGTAGTCGGCATGGTACTCCTCCGCTTTCCGGTACAGCTTCTTCAGGATATCAAAATCGGTGCGCGTTGCATCTTCCGCGGAGAAGCGCACTATCAGGCCGTGATCCTTGGCGTACTCCACCGTCTGCAGGGCGCAGGATATGGCCTCCGGACAGCTCATGTGGAGCTTGTGCTTGAGATGCAGGTCCGAGGTAGCAATGAAGACGCTGATCATGTCCACGCCGCAATCGATGGCAGCATCGACATCCTTCCTAACCGACCGGGAGAGGGCAGAGATCTTGGCCTTCAATCCCAGGTTGCAGACCTCCTTTACTGCGTTCATCTCCGCGGCAGAGACTACCGGAAATCCTGCCTCGATGACTTCCACCCCGATCTCGTCCAGCCGGAGGGCGATATCCAGCTTCTCATCTGCCCTGAAGACCACTCCCGGCATCTGCTCCCCGTCTCGCAAAGTTACATCGCAGATCTCTATATCCAGAGGCGGCGTTCCCGCCTGGCCGAGAAATTGGTTAAGGGAATAGTCTTCCATAATGCGCTTAAATGAGGATTCATTACATAAATCGGTTTCGAAGGAATGGACATTCCGGCAGGGCTCAAAATTTAGAGATTTGCAAAATTCTCCAATATCCAGCGGTTGCGCACCTCGGGATGAAACATCAGACCCCAGATAGGAAGTGAGCGGTGGGAGAAGGCCTCGGGAGCCCCATCAGTTCCCGCCAGGCAGAGAAATGCATCCGGCAGGGAGACACTACGGCTGTGGAGATGATAGACCTCGATTTTGCCGCAGGAGCCCAGCAGGGAAGAGGGCCTGACCACCTCGATCATCTCCATCCCGATAGCCGGCTCGGATCGCGACAGGATCTTCCCCCCAAAAGTGGCGGCAATGACCTGCAGGCCCGCACAGATCCCCAGCACCGGTCCCGTCCCCTCTTTCAGCCAGCCGAATCTATCCAGATGGTTCAGGTATCCGTTATCCTTCAGGGCGGTACCGCACAGGACCACCTTATCACAGCCTTTCAGGCGTTCTTCATCGACCATGGTGTAGTGGCATATCCGGCAGGATGAACCAAACCCCTCCAGAGCCCTTTTAACAGGATGGACGAATTCATATTGGGAGAGGGAATTGGCCTGGTAGCAGCTGTCCACCAGGAGGATCCGTGCTTTGCCGTTCATCTGTCCACCAGCTTCATCTTCTCTATGATGTACTGGCCGCGATACTGGTCATAGCTCCTGGAGGCTCTCAGGATCTCGATTTTCTTTTGAAAGAGGGGCGAAGGGCCGTCCAGGACAAAGGTCTCGATCTCCCCACCCTCTCCGGAGGGATTGATCTGATATCTCTCCCGCAGCCGGGCCAGCCTCATGATCATCTCTTCTGTCAGCTCCGCTCCCAGCCAGCTGGCGTCAAAGGGGTAAGCATAGACTCCAGAGATGATCACCTGAAATCCATCCCCCCTCAGCGGTCGCAGATATTCTATTTGCTCGGTCTGCCAGAGGGGATTAAAGCACCACAGGTCGAGGGCATGGCAGATCCTCTGCACCCGCGCCGCCTGGTAGACCGACTCGATCGCCCCGGTGACGATTCCCTCGATCCCATACTGATCTATGGCCTCGGCCAGCGCGGCCCTTAAATCATTCAATTCCTTCTCCTCGATTCCCCGGGTGGGCCAGCTCAACTGAGGGATGTTCATGGCCTCGGCCTGAAAAGAGGCAAAGCGGATGTTTGGGGTGTGAAACATATAGCTGTCCGGATTCTGGGAGAGGAGGGTTATCAGGCAGGCTACGGTATTCTTCTCCTGCGCCTTCCAGCAGGCGTATACCGAATCCTTTCCCCCGGAGAACAATACCCCCAGCCTCATGGAATCAGCCTCACATCTTCACCTTTCTCTCCCCTGGCCTGAGCGGCAATGTCTGCGCTGCTATTTCTCCCTCTCTTTTCCCTCTGGCATCTGCAAGTTGAGCATCTGCCATATTTTTTCCATATCCAGGTGAGCCTGGACCGCCCCAGCCAGCTCACTGTAGCCGCTCCCCTTCCGGGCCTGGACACGAGAAGACCTCTTTTCTGCCTTCCAGCTTCCATTCCCGGAAGCCTCAACCTCAATTGAACTCTTTCTCTCATAGAGGAAATCCAAGAATGCGTCCCTCAGGTTCTGGTTGTCGAATATGCCATGCAGATAGGTGCCGATAACCAGGCCGTCCTCTGCCACCGATCCATCATCTCCGAAGGCTGGCGGGTCCAGGGAGTCGGTCAGACCCATATGAATCTCGTAGCCTGTGACCTCCTGGCCGCCGATCCTCTCCAGGATGGGACCAATTCCCGTGACCGGTTTTACAACCTGCACCGTCCTCTTCTCATACCGGTCAAAACGGGTGGTGGCATTGAGCAATCCCAAACCGGGCAGGCTGCCCTCCGTCCCCTCCACCCCGCAATCGATGATCTCCTTTCCCAGCATCTGGTAGCCTCCGCAGATGCCCAGGATTGGAGTCCCATCGAGGGATCGGATCTGATCCGCCATCCCCTTCCTCTCCATCTCCAAGAGATCGGATACAGTGTTCTTGGTTCCCGGTATGATCACTGCATCCGGATGGCCCAGGGGCTGGTCCAGGTCCACATATCTGATATAAGCCCTCCTCTCCAGGGGCTCAAAATCGGTGAAGTTGCTGATCCGGGGAAGCCTGATCACTGCGATCTCCACCGCCTCGGAGGAGAAGCGGGCCTTCTTGTCCCCCAGGGAGACCGAGTCCTCAGAGGGTATGTCCAGGTCGAGATAAGGAAGCACTCCCAGCACGGGAACGCCCGTCAGCTCGAATAGCGAATTCAAGCCATAGCCGAGGATCGCCGGATCACCTCTGAATTTGTTGATCACCAGACCCCTGACTAAAGGGCGGATGTCCGGGGGCAGGAGCTGGACAGTGCCATACAGGCTGGCGAAGACCCCGCCCCGCTCGATATCCCCCACCAGGATTATCGGGGCCTGCAGGAGGCGGGCGACATAGATGTTGGCTATATCCCGGTCGAAGAGGTTGATCTCCGCTGCTCCTCCCGCTCCCTCCACGATTATGTAGTCGTACTCTTTCTCCAGCTCTCTTACCGCGCTATCTACCACCTCTTTCAGCCCCTCGATGTCCCGGTAATACTCCTCTGCTGATTTGTCCGCCAGGGGCTTTCCCAGGACTATGACCTGAGATGTCCTGTCTCCCTTGGGCTTGAGGAGGATGGGATTCATGAACTCCGTGGGCTCAGCGCGGGCGGCGCGGGCCTGCACCGCCTGGGCGATGCCGATCTCAGAGCCATTCTTGGTCACCCAGGAGTTGAGGCTCATGTTCTGGGACTTGAAAGGAGCGACCCGGAATCCCCGGTCGGAGAGAAGGCGGCAGAGGGCGGCGACCAGGGTGCTCTTGCCGGAGTGAGAGGTGGTGCCCAGCACCACGATGAAGCGAGACATGGGTTAGGCGAAGATGTTCAAGCTTATTTGTCTTTTGGAAGAAAAAATTTCAAAAATGATTGAAAGATAGGCTACCTGCTAAATTGGCTCCTTACTATCTTTGCTATTGATCTATTTGGATTGAACACCCACTAACGGCTTCAAATCATTGGTGATATTCAGGACGGATAGAGTCGATTTCAGTACTCCCTCCTCATTTTGTGGAGTCTCACGGGATGTGGTATTCAAGCGCCCTTTCGCCTCAAACTTATCTTGAAAAGCTGATGCGTTAAAGACTGATGAATCGGTATTACTGAGATCCAGAACCTGAGGTCCACCCATCTTGCTCTCCCGGACAACATCTGCCGGAGTCTGAGCCCAGCATAGCGTCGTTAGAACCACCAACAAGCCAATTAAAGTCAATTTCAGCATTTTTTCTCCTCCCATGAAGACCTGCAATGGGATGTTTTCCGGCCATTTGTCCTGATCCTCGGGATCCGGGCCGTTTGGCATTTTAATCCCAATCCCATTCAGGCCATACCTCAATATTCGTTCACGCTACTTGCAGATATTTGCTTAATTAGTGATGGCTTAATCTATTTATACCAATCTATACTAT
This sequence comes from Methanothrix sp., assembly GCA_034679645.1. GTDB lineage: Archaea > Halobacteriota > Methanosarcinia > Methanotrichales > Methanotrichaceae > Methanothrix. The sequence goes on from JAXDAR010000209.1 coordinate 8,215, forward strand.
TTTAAAAAATTTTGTGATGGCTGGCATGATGGCGGAATGATTCGACAGGGCTTGAGAAATATTCTCTGATTGTAGCTAATGATCTCACCGATTCGAGGAGAGGATGCGCCGAAATGCTAACGTGAAGCTTGATACATAATGAGCGTCAAGTGAACAGCCATGAAGGCAATAGGAATCGTGGGAAGCCCGAGAAAGAACGGCAATGTGGACACCCTGGTCACAAGAGTGCTGGATGGAGCGCGGGCGGCGGGGCTGGAGACCTCCAAGTACATCCTTAATGAGATGAAGTACTCCGGCTGCCAGGCATGCGAGTACTGCAAATCACATGACCACTGCCGCCTGGATGATGATCTCACTGATCTACTCGATGAGATGAAAGAGGCGGATGCGGTGGTCTTCGGATCGCCGATATACTTTTTCCTGTTCAGCGGACAGTTCAAGCTGATGGAAGACAGGATGTACTCCCTGATCGACGCCGCATTCGTCCCCCGCCTCCGGCCAGGGAAGAAAGCCATTATTGTGACCAGCCAGGGAGATGCCGATGTTGCCAGCTATGCCAAAGCAGCAGATGATTTCGCCCTTGCCCTGCAAATGCTGGGATTTGAGGTGACGGATATCATCCGTATGGTGGATGGCATCACAACGGATGCCGTCCTGAGCAGAAAAGAGCTGCTGGATATGGCCAGGTCTGCAGGGATGGCCTTGGGCGGGAACTAGTAGAGTCAAGGGCATTGATGGTGCTCAGGACGGTGGAGTCGGACTCATAGAAAGAATAGATGAATCCATTTAAGAGCTTCAGGGATTGGGACCCAGCTATGAGGCTTTCAGACCCTGTTAAGGGCTCTGACTCGCAGGCCAACAGCCTCACTCTCTTTTTATTTCTCAAAAATCCTGTCATCTGCTGCCTTCAGGATATCCTCCGCCAGTATCGTCAGCAAAACCGTCAGGTCCTCCATGATGAAGATCTCAGTCAGAGCGCGATCAAAGAGCATTGTGGCATCGGCAGGAAGATCCAGATCGCTCTTCCAGAAGAGTATCCGGACAAGGACCCCGGGAAATGTTTCCACCTCCACCGCCACGTCCGCCCCCTCCACCCTCAGGCCAGCAAAATCCTCTTGCAGGATCCCCGCCAGCCCGTCAGGATCCTGGCCGAATCGATCAACCAAGGGCCTGATAGCCCGGCGGGTGAAGTTGGAGCAGAATAACTTTCCCCCGGTGGTTTCTTTGATGGAAATCCACTCACCCAGAGGATTGTATCCCTTCTTTGATCTGCCGATCAGATAGCGCAGGATGAGAACAGATACCGGCTCGCCGGCGGGAAGGCGGGAAGAGCGGAGGAGAACCTCCCTTTCGGCAAGCCTAATCTCATATTCATGACCAATCAGCGATAGACTGAAGCAGGCTGGAAAGGCCATCCCCTCCAGCTCCCTCCAGGACAAATCCAGTGATATCTCATATCCCATCGATCCGTTCCTCCGTCCCGGGCCCTTTTGTAAAGATGAGCTCAGGCGGTAATCATGCTTTCGCCTGATCAAAAGAAGAAAAACATCGAAAGGCTTAAACCAGCAAAAAAATGAAAGGAGAACATGAATGCTGGCCGGAGGTTCGAGATAGGAGCGGGGATTTTCGTCTTCCTGATCATCCTTCTCACCCTCTACCTGACGAAGGATTTCCTGACCACCATTCTTCTGAGCGTGGTGCTGGTTTTTCTCCTCAAGCCCCTCTATGCCCTGTTCTTCAGGCTGACCGGGAAAAAGCAGATATCCTCATTCTCTCCCTGATCCTGGGCATCACCAGCG
>JAXDAR010000210.1:0-4628 GCA_034679645.1 Methanothrix sp.
CTAAAGCTCAGCCGGGAGGCCAAGACCCGTGAATGCCTGAGAAAGGAGCTGGACCAGAAGATCAGCGATCTCATCCAGAGGCTGAACTGGCTGATCTTGAACATAGAGGAGAAGTCGGGAAAGGAGCTGGTGATCATCGTCGATGACCTGGATAAGCTGGCCCGAGGGCAGCATTCTGAGGATTTCTTCTACAAAAACTATCAGTTGCTGATCGAGCCCAGTTGCTTTGTGGTCTATACCTTTCCCATACCTTTAGCCTTTCATCCCCAGTATGAGAACGTCAAGCATGCCTTTGATGGTGATGTGATTCTCCTGCAAATGCCGGTCAAGAAGAGAAACGGAGAGCCACATGAGGAGGGGCCGGACTCGGTTCTGACCCGCGAGCTGCTCTTCAGCCTGACCGCGGTCGAGTATCAGGATGAAGAAGGAAGGTGGTGCGAGATCGATCCCATGCTCCTTCCTCTGGTGGAGAAATGGAGACAGTCGCTCTAGAGGATCTGGATGAGGTTGACCTCCTGCTCACAGAGCTGGAGATCTCCCGGGGGAAGGGAAACCTCATCCTCTGTACAGTGGCCTCCCCTTTCTATCGGGATTGGGTGATAGAGGTCATAAAGAGGAGTTTTCCTGTCCGGGTCAAGGTGGTGGAGAGTGGCGATGCCCTCATCTGGGACCTGCGGAGCATCAGACCGGATGAGAAGGATATCCTGATCTGGACGCTTCCTGAAACACTCAGCCAAGATATTCTGAATGCTCTGAATAACTTTCGCGAGCTTTTTTACGATAATGGCGTTCCAAGCCTGGTCTTCATGACACCATCTGCTCTGGATGAGGTTATCTGGAAGGCACCTGACTTCTGGAGGTATAGAGGTGGCTATCATATACTCAAGGGCTCAGAGCACGGGCCGGTCTATCAAGCAGTCGAAGCTCTATCCACGCCATTTGACTTGAGCTATCAAAGCAAAGAGGAACTGCTCAGGCGCAAGAGAATCAATGAGTACCTCCTGGACAAGGTTAGCGATAAGAGGGAGAGAGCTAGAATCCTGAACGAGCTGGGTGAAATTCAGTATCTTCTTAGCGATCCAGTTTCAGCTATCAGACATTTCGAGCAGGCCCTGGCCATCTCCAGGGAAATCGGGGACCGGAGGAGCGAAGGTGCACACCTGGGAAACTTGGGCCTGGCCTGCGCCGACCTGGGCAAGAACCGCAAGGCCATTGAATACTACCAGCAGGCTCTGGCCATCGCCAGGGAGTTCGGTGACCGGCGAGCAGAAGAAGCGGACCTGGGAAACCTGGGCAATGCCCACGCCAATCTAGGCGATGCCCGCAAAGCAATTGAATACTACCAGCAGGCCCTGAAGATCAGCCGGGAGATCGGGGACTCGATGGGCGAAGGAAACCAGCTGGGCAACCTGGGCATTGTCTATGCCAACCTGGGCGAGACGCGCAAAGCCATCGAATGCGCCAGATCAGCCTCAAAAATCCTGGAATCGATCGAATCTCCCCATGCCCAGAAGGTAAGGCGAAAGCTGCAAGAATGGGAAAAGCTCTCCGATCAGATCCAATGAAGCCGGAAAACAAGGAGCTTATACGTGCCATCCTGGAGAACAGGGAATCGATCCAGGAGGACATATTCGATGACAGCGAGGAAATGCTGGGGACGGTGCCCTTCATCCTGAGGGTTATGGCCCGCCGGCCGGAGTTCATGATCTTCTCCAGCCTGAAAGACTTCTATGTCCTGCGGCCTAAGAGCCTGGAGCCCAAGACTGCGGAGCTGCTGGCCGTTTCTGCCGCCGCCGCCTCCGGGGCAGACAAGTGCCTGAAGGTGCATATGAACGCCGCCGCTCGGGCGGGGGCAAGCGAGGATGAGATCCTGGATGCGCTGTTCATCGCCGCCCTCATCGGCCAGACCAAAGTCCTGGCCTCTTCTCTGCGCACCTTCCAGGAGTTCGAGGATAAGCAGAGCCAGAAATAGAAGACTCCCAACTCTGCATGAGGTGCTGATATCACCTGAACTGGATAAAGGATCCTGGAGATGATGTTGATATGATAGCGATGAACTCACCGGAAAAGATGGGAATGCTCCTGGTGCCCTATGGCTCCGCCTCCCTCCGGGCGGTGGCCACATATGAGAAGATCCTGGCCACTTACAGGAAGGATTTTCCCGGCATGACCATCCTTTTGTCCTTCACCTCCCGCCTGATGATTAAAAGGCTCCAGGAGCGGGAAGGAATAGCTGTCCTGAGTATTGAGGAAGGCCTGGCCCGGCTATCCGCCCAGGGGTGCAGACAGGCGGTGGTCCAGTCCCTGCAGATCGTCCCCGGTGGGGAGTTCCACCGGCTGGTATCCATATCAAGAGAGTATGAAGGTAAAGAGGGGGATCAGGAAAAGAGGCTGAAGATCAGCATAGGCCTCCCCCTCCTCTCCAGCCTGGAGGACTGCCGCAGGGTCTCAGAGGTTCTGCCTGCCCTGTGGAATGATATTGATTCGAAAAAAGATGCAGTGCTGCTGGCAGGCCACGGCACCGGCCACCCGGCGGATGCCATCTATTCCCAGATGGCTCAGGTTCTGAAGAAGGATCACGGCCCGGTCTTTTTGGGCACCATAGAGGGATTCCCCGGAATCAAGGAGATGATGGAAGAGCTGAAGGCCAGCGGGGCGGAAAAGGTCAGGCTGCGCCCCTTTTTGCTTGTGGCCGGAGGGCATGCAGAGAATGATATCGCAGGCCCCGGCCGGGATTCCTGGAAGAGCACTCTGGAGAGGGCGGGATTTGGGGTTGATGTCCGTCTGGCCGCTCTGGGCGAGATGGAGGGAATCGTCTCATTACTCCAGGAGCATACAAGAAGGGCTCTGGAAGATCTGGACCGCAATTGAGAGACAAGAGGGGAAGGAGAGGGGAACAGAGAATATCGCTTGCTGAAAAAGGATGCTGAAAAAAAGATCAAGATAGACCGGTAGCCCGGGCATAATCAGATTTGAGCAGAAAGAGCACGGAAACCTTTCACTTCGATATCAATCCACCAGATCATTCCACCAGATCATTCCGCCCGGTTATTCCACCCGGATCCTCTGAGAGTCCACGACCACTACCCTAGGAAGATGGACCTCCAGGATACCATCACGGAAGCTGGCTTTGACCTGCTCCGGCTTGACCTCAAGAGGCAGCTTGATCTCCCTCTCAATATCCCGGTTCTCAATCTCCTGACGGAGGTATTTTCCCTCTCTGGCCGCTGCTCTGGCGCTGATGGAGAGGCTGTCCTCAGTCACCCGCAGATCGATCATATCCTTGTTCCTTCCAGGGAGGGATATGAGAGCAACCAGTTCATCCTTGCTCTCCATGAGATCTATGGGGGGCTGCTCTGAGCTCCGCTCTGCAGCCATGTCGCCCGGCAAGTCACCCAGGATCTTTTTCGCCGTCTGAATGGACAGACGTGCAACCTCAACTGCTGCACCGCCTATCATCTGCTCCAGATCGCTGCTACCCGATGAATATGATTTCATGAGGAAAAAATGTCTTTGTATCTTAAAATAATTTGCTCTGCCAGCTATCATCGACGGAAGCTTATCTATTAGCTGGCTGGATTGACTATGCTCTGGTTGCTTTTCTTGGCCAGGCAAGAATCCAGGCTGCCAGCAGCCATAAGAGAAGGAATGCAATGACCAGCCTTATCATGAGCAATCACAATTAATAATAGTGATGTTTAGATATATCTATGTTTTGCTCTTCAGCACCCAAGCCAAAACAAGATGCAATAGCCTGATATAGATTGCAGTCCTCTTCTAAAGTGGTGTTGGATATGAAGGCGATCTTTGCCCTTTTGCTCCTGGCTTTTCTGCTGACCTTTTCCGGCTGCATTGAGAGGCCAGAGGCCCCGGCGGTCTCAGAGCAGGAGGCCACAGAGGAATGGAAGGCTGATGGCATAGTCAGTGAGGGAGAATACACCCGCAGCATGATCCTCCAGGCCCCGGCCAGGCAGGGTTACAGCGGCGGGGACATGCAGATCTCCTGGAGGAATGACGATGAAGATCTTTACCTTGCCCTGAACGGCAGCACATCGGGCTGGGTAGCGCTGGGCTTTGAGCCTTTAGAGTGGATGAAGAACTCTGATATGATTCTCGGCTCAGTGGACGGAGGAAAAGCGGTGGTGCTGGACGAGTACTGCACAGGCAATTATGGCCCTCATATCGAAGATACCATGCTTGGTGGCACTGACGATATCGAGGAGTACGCGGGAAGCGAATCCGCAGGCAGGACCATAATTGAACTGAAAAGAAGGCTTCTGTCCTCTGACAGGTTCGATAAGTCCTTCTCCCCGGGACAGGCGATCTCGATCATCTGGGCGTCCTCCGACAATCCCGACATCAGCCTGAAGCATGATGTGGCCTACGGCGAAGGCATTCTCACCCTGACCGGCCAGGGTGAGGTGGCAGCCGCTTCCGTCCTGGGAGCGTTGAGCCCGAGGGAGAATGAGGGCCTCATCTTCATCTGGGAGGAGGAGAAGACAGCACGAGACATCTACTCATCGCTGTACGAGAAGAACAATCTCACCATCTTTCTGGATCTGACCAGATCAGAGGAGAGCCACATGGACCAGGCAAAGGCTGTGATCGATAAGTACGACCTTGTCCTT
>JAXDAR010000211.1:0-4832 GCA_034679645.1 Methanothrix sp.
GCCTTCTTCCTCTTCTCTTCAGTCTCGCGGAGCCTTTCTACTATCTTCTCGCTCGCCCTGTCCGGCGTCTCGTTCTCCATGATCTGACGGATCTTTGGCCTGGCCAGTAGAGGCACCAGCGGCTTTAGGGCCTCGTCCACCATCTTCAAGAGATCGGGATCCATTCTGGGCATCTCCGGAGGAGGCGGGGGAGTCCTCTCGATCTGGGGGGGCTGGACTGCGCCGCTCACATCCGGTATCTTCCGCTCGCCAGTCAATATGGTGCGGATTGCCTCCTTCCACTCCTCCGCCCAGGGGGTCTCCTTCACCTCCGTATGGCTGACATCAGACCTCTGCACCTCAATCGCCGAGACTGGACAGGCCTTCTCGCAGGCCCCGCAGAGGATGCACTGATCCTCCACCGGAGCGGCCTTGCCCCGTTCGTCCACATACCAGCATTTGGCCGGACAGACATTGAAACAGGCCTGGCAGCCAAGAGGGTCGCAGCGGACGAGGTTCTTCTCCACCATCCTGATCTTTCCCTGAAAGGGTTTGGATATGTCCATACCCTCATAGGGGCAGACCAGAGCGCACCGGCCGCAGCCTATGCACAGGCTCTCGTCGATCTCGATCTTGCCCTCGATCTTCGGCTCCTCTTCCAGCTTAAGGGGCTCACCCTCAACAGCTATCGCCTCTTCCGGACAGAGGGGGACGCACAGCCCGCAGTAGTCGCATAGCTCCTCGTCCACCAGCAGCTGCTCATAGGGCACCAGATTGCGGGGATCCTTCTCTTTCTCCCCTTTATCCACCAGCAGGAAGGCCTTGCAGAACCGGGCGCACCGGCCGCAGAGGTTGCACTTCTCGAGATCTATGCTGATCTTCCCTTCGATCCCCTGCCGGAGAGGTCCAAAATCCTCCCGGTTTCGGTTAAAGGTTGCCTTGATCGCTTCCGTCGGGCAGACTGGCTCGCAGAGCAGGCAGGGCAGACACTTCTCATTGGGCTTCGCCTCAGCCATCAGCCTGGGATACTCATCTCTCTTTCTGAAGTCCACTGGCTTTTCTATCGGCCGGGCCACTGTCTCAGGGCTATTCTCGGTCATGCGTTCGCCTCGACAGCCGTCTCTGCCGCCTCTGGCTGGGCTTTCTTCTCCTCGACATTCATTTTGAAGGCCTTCATGGGACAGAAGTTAACGCACATCCCGCAAAATGCGCACTGATCCAGGTCAATCAACACCGGAGGCGCATCCAATCCTTTGGCGATCTCCATCAAAGGTCCCTCCTGCAGGGCTTTTTTTGGGCAGATGGCAACGCATATGGAGCATCCGGCGCATTTCTTGTAATCGTAATCCAGGATCTTCTCGCTGTCTTTGGTCTTCTGCCTGGCCAGGATATGGCTTCCTTCCACCTCCATATCCTTCTCAATCTCCATCATGCTGCTCTTCACCTCCCGCAGCCTTCAAGCTCATGCCGGTCTTTTTCGCCTTTCTCCCGTCTGGACCGCTCTTTCCCTCACCCCGTCCTTTAATGCTCTTCTTCAGCTCCGTCCCTATGGGACCGATTGCCTTCAGCTCTCCGATGAATTCTCTGAGGTCCTGGGCATAGATCTCCCCCTCGCTGGCCGCACACCAGACGATCTTCACCCTTCCCGGATCTATGCCGATCTTCTCCAGCACTCCCTTCAATACGTTCACCCGCTGCAGTGCCTGGTAGTTCCCATCGTGGTAGTGACATTCACCTATCCGGCAGCCGGCGATCAGCACACCGTCCGCCCCCCGTCGCAGGGCTTCCAGGACAAAGCTGGGATCCACCCGCGCCGAACACATCACCCGGATATTGCGAGCATTGGTGGGATACTGGATGCGGGAGGTCCCGGCAAGATCGGCAGCACCGTAGCTGCACCAGTTGCACAGGAATGCGATTATTAGGGGAAACTCCTTTTTCACCTCGGTCGCCGCTCTGACCTGGGCTAAGATCTGCTCATCTGAGAACAGACGCATCTTTATGGCGTCCACTGGACAGGCTGCGGCACACGATCCGCAACCCTTGCAGGCGGCCTCGTCCACACGGGCGGGACTTTTCATTGCTATCGCCTTCTGAGGACAGAGATCAACGCACAATTTGCACTTTAGGCACAGATCCGGGTCCACATAAGCAGATGTGGGCTCCAGATCCAGGAATCCCTTTTGCAATAGCCGGATGGCCTTGGCCGCAGCAGCACTGCCCTGAGCGATGGATATGGGAATCTCTTTCGGCCCGGAGGCGCAGCCGGCGATAAACACTCCATCGATATGAGCCTCCACCGGCCTCATCTTGGGATGGGCGATCTCAAAGAAATTATCCGGCCTGCGGGAGAGGCCGAGAAGGTTGCCCAGAACATCCGCGCTCTTATCCGGCTCCAGGCCCACGGAGAGGACAGCGATATCGTGCCTGACCCTCTTTATCTCTCCCGTTTGGGTATCCTCGAATATGAGATAGATGTTGCCATCCACCTCATCGATGCGGGACACCCGAGCGCGAACGAAGTTAATCCCCAGCATCTGGGCGCGCACATAGAACTCCTCATACCCTTCTCCGCAGGCCCTGATATCGATAGAATAGATGGTGATATCGGAATTTGGATACTTCTCTGCGATCAGCTGGGCGTTTTTCAGCGAGGCCATGCAGCAGATTCGAGAGCAATAGATGTTACCAACGGTAGCGTCTCTGGAGCCGACGCACTGCAGGAAGGCTATGGACTGAGCGACCTCGCCCGTGCTCGGCCGGACGATCTCTCCCTTGGTCGGCCCGGAGGCATTGAGCATCCTTTCTATTTGCAGTGTGGTGACAACATCCCTGAACCTGCCAAAGCCGTACTCCTCCTTTCGGGCGGCATCAAAGGGCTGCCATCCAGTGGCCACGATTATCGCCCCCACATTGATCTTGAAGTGCTCTGCCACCTGATCCAGCTTGACCGCCTGGGCGGGACAGGACTCGACGCACCGGGAGCAGCCGATGCAGGCCTTTGGGTCTACGCATGCGGAGAGGGGGACGGCCTGAGGGTAGGGCACATAGATGGCCTTCCTCTTGCCGATGCCAAAATCGTACTCATTGGGCACCTCCACCGGACAGACGTCTGCACACTCATTTATGCAGCCCTTGCAGAGAACCGGGTCCACATAACGTGCCAGGTGAACCCCGGATACAGTGAAGTTGCCCACGCTTCCCTCCACCGCCAGCACCTCGGAATAGGTGTAAAGGGTGATATTGGGATGGTTGAAAACCTCGGACATCTTGGGGCCCAGGACGCATATGGAGCAGTCGTTGGTGGGAAAGACGTCCGTGAGCAGAGCCATGTATCCGCCGATGGTCGGGCGCCGTTCCACCAGAAAGACATGGAAGCCCGCATCCGCCAGATCCAGAGCAGCTGCGATCCCGGCCACCCCACCTCCTACCACCAGCACATCCTTGTTCACCGGGATCTGCTCCTGCTCCAGGGGCTGCAGGAGGGCGGCTTTGGCCACAGACATTGCTATCAGGTCCTTGGCCTTCTCTGTGGCCATGGCCGGCTGGTCCATGTGCACCCAGGAGCAGTGCTCCCGGATGTTGGCCATCTCCAGCATATAGGGATTCAGTCCGGCCTTGGCAATGGCGCGGCGAAAGGTTGGCTCGTGCAGGCGGGGAGAGCAGGCGGCCACCACGATCCGGTCAAGCTTCAGCTCAGCGATATCCTTCTGAATCTGCTCCTGCCCGATATCGGAGCAGGAGAACTGCAGATCTCTGGCCACGGCCACATCGGGCAGCTTCTCGGCGAAGCTCTTCAGCTCCTCCACATCCAAGACGCCGGCGATATTCAGGCCGCAGTGACATACATAAACACCAATGGGCATGGACTTCAGGTACTATGATCGCTCCAAGTCACTTAAACCTATGCAAGGCAAAAAAAAAGACATTTATTAAAAAATATGGCGGGCATATCCACCCGATGCCCGCAAAATTCTCTCAGGATCAGATTGCAGCCGTGCCTGTGTGCTTGGGGTTCTGCCTGATCATCGGCCAGGCCAGCTCTCCATATTTGTCCGAGATCCGCCAGGCATACAGAAGGCCGTCGTACGATCCGACAACCAGCTCAAGAGATCCATCCCCTTCTATATCGGCCAGGGTTGGAGATGTGCCTATGTCATCCGAGGTCACCTTGGGAAATCCCTCCACCTCCGTTCCATTCAGCCGCCAGGCATGAACTCTGTTGTCGCTCGATCCACCCAGAATCTCCTGCAATCCATCGCCATCAATGTCGCCGAGAGTTACCTGTTCTACATAGCCGCCGGTCTGGATGGGGAAGCCATCAAAATACCGGCCGTCGGAGCGCCAGACGTACAGTCTGCCATCAGCTGCCCCAGCTACTATCTCTGGCATGCCATCGCCATTCAAATCTCCCATGGCGATCTGGCTATCCTGGGTGTTTCCGGCAACCTTTCTTGGAAATCCGAGATAATCGTCCCTCTTCTCTTCGGAGGTCTTTACATACAGGTTATAGCTGCCGGGGATCACAATCTCAAGCCTGCCATCTTTGTTCATATCCCAGAGCACTGGTGATGCCAAACCGATATTATCTGATTGCGACAGATATTTTGGAAAGCCCAGGAGAGATCTTCCCGTGGAATTCACCGAGAAGATTGCTCCATTGTAACTTCCAAGAATATACTCCATCACACACTGCTCAATTCCCTTACAAAGATACATGGCTCCGACCACAATATCCAGACTGCCATCTCCATCTATATCTCCCAGAGCAGGAGAAGACCAGATCGCCCCGGTTGTGATCAGTGGAAAGCCGCAGACATTTGAGCCGTTGTGATTCCAGGCATATATTCCTC
>JAXDAR010000212.1:0-2776 GCA_034679645.1 Methanothrix sp.
CGATGTCATTCCAATGTCCTGGTGGGGTATAGGTTCCGGACCCATCTGCCCAATATTGAGATATTCTCAATTGCTCTTCTGTACGGGTGTCTGAAATACTTCGAACCTCTCTCAGTGCATCAATAAACTCAAGCGATCCGTAAGATGGAGGCGGTCCGGGCCGATAATGGGATATGTTCTCAGTTGTCCAGGGCCTGACCCTGTACCATAAGGGACGCAGCGGATCATCACCCTGCCAATATTCGGGGCCCACTGGAGGTGTAACATTGACCGCAAGATCAGATCCATCATTTCTGGCATGGTCAATGACTTTTTCAGCCACCATTCTTCCGAGTTTATCTCCGGCCAGGATATCGCTGGGGAGACTGGCTCCAGCAATCAGAAAAGCCTCCTGCTGCTCTTGAACCAGATCATCGAGGAAAACAGCTTCCTCTGGATAAAGATAAGCAAGAACGGCTGCAGAAGCAGCGGCGATCGCGGCATCCTCTGATGGATATGATTGGCCTGGCATTTCTGGAAATAATGATAAGGTGGGATCAAAATGGCCGGGAGCAGAGCGATTGTAATGATATCTATTTTGCATGACGGCTATCATGCCATCATACTGGGCCACGCTCACCAGAGCATAAACACGGGAAGCCATGGGCGGATCGCTTTGATGAATGATGACTAACGATCTGGCAATCTCATTCCACCTCACCGATGCGCTGATGTTGCTCCAGTAGTTGACCTTCTCCATTGCTTGGCTGCTGAGATTGGCTTGAAGATCACGGATCTCCTGAAGAGAATCGGCAATTTTTTTCGACTCAAGTTCTTCTGGCGGATCGAGAATTATCGAGTCGGCAGAAGACAGAATAATAGGGTCGCCAGAAGGCAGAATAATAGGAATTGAATGATGGCTACTTTCAGGCTCATCGATCTGATCTGTTTTGATCTCCTGGGCGCTCTCACCCAGTTCCAGTACAGCGGGGGTGTCCAGAGAGCCTAATTTCAGGATCTCGGCATCACAGGGAAGAAATAGAATTGCATTGCAGAAAGCCGCCAAAAACGCACTAATAAAAATGCAATTCCTCCAATTAGGGAGAATCTGGTTTGAGCGGTTTCGGAAAAGCGCTCCTTCAATGGGCCGCTGCTGCATAAGCAATCGAGCAGTATTATTGCATATGAGATTTTCTATCCTGCTTCTCCTGCATTGTAAACCAAATTTAATTATTAATCTAGATTATGGCCAGGTGCTCATTATGAGATCTGAACAAATTTGAATAATCTTGCAACAGATCCCCTTTATCATCTTGGTCCTGCCATCAGCCGTAGGGCTTTTTTCAGCTCATATTTGGCGTTCTCCACCACCGAGCGGCGGGTCTCCATGCGGTACATCAGCACTATGAAGACGGTAAATGTGGTGAGAAGTGCGAATATTATGGCCAGGACGGTGACGCTCCCGAAATTGTTAGTGATGAGAAAGGGAGAGGAGATCAGAGCGGCAAATCCAAATACAGTAGTCAACCCGGAGGCCATTAGAGCCGAGCCTATGCGCCGGGCGGTGATTTTAAGGGCCTCCAGGGGCTCTCCCATCCGGGCCAACTCCTCATAAAATCTCTCCATCATCAGTATGGCGTACTCCGATCCCACTCCCAGGATCAGAGCGCCCAGGGTCGCAGTGAGTGGCGTATATTTCATATCCGAAATATACATCACTCCTCCCATCCAGCCGATCACCACCAGCATGGGCAGCACAGGAAGCAGAGCCTTTATCAGATCGCGGTAGATCAAGAGCAGAACGGCGAATATCAGCACCAGCCCTAAGAGGGTCATCTCCGTTCTGCCTGTGGTCAGGGCAGTGATTAGGGTGGTCATGACCACTACATCCCCCGTCTCCCGCACCGAGACGCCGGGGGGCGGCTGGTGCCATGATATGTCCTTGTCTATCTCCTTTATCAGCCGGTCTGTGCCCTCCGCACCGAGGTTGGTCAGCTCCTTTCCTACATTCAGCTTGATCAATGCTGTGTCCTGGCCATCCAGTTGCCGGGATACCATGGAGGCAGGAAGGGCGTCTATCAGTGCTCTGATCTCCGTCTGAGACCAGGGAATATCTCCCCCGTTGGCCTGCTTGATAGTGGATGAGATGCACTCGTAGCCTCGCACCTGATCTCGCGAATTCTGGAGGTAAATGCAGAAATCATCCATCCAGTGCATGGTGTCTGGATCGGTGATGTCATCGGCCTGAACTATGAGGTCCAGAGTATCTGTGCCCCCGAATATGTCGCTCAGATGAATGAAATCAACCAGCGGAGGAAGGTCCTGGGGCACATAATTCTTGAAATCGGTGTCTACCTGGACCAAGGTATCGGCATAGATGCCCGCTAGGGAGAGAAAGAGGGCTGCTGCCAGCACAGGGCGCCATCTCTCTATGCAGATTTCTGAGACTCTCTCGATGATGTCACCGATGGCAGTGTCTTTTGGCAAATCGTCTGAAGCGTCCTGCAATTTGGAAGGTGCACCGGATGGACGCCTTCTTTCAATGATATAGAGCAGGGTAGTCCCCACAAAAAGAGCCGATAGATAGCAGAGAAAGAGGCCCACCAGGCAGAGCAGGCCAAAGTCCCTTGTCAGGGGCACGGATGATGTGAGCAGGGATACGAATCCCATAGCGGTTATGATCAATGCGATCATCACTGGCAGGGATATATGGCCCACAGTCTCTATCACCGCGGCCATGGGAGAGCTGCCTTTTTTGAACTCCTCTTCGATCCGGTTATGGAACTGAATGGCATAA
>JAXDAR010000213.1:0-8290 GCA_034679645.1 Methanothrix sp.
ACCAACTGATAAATGTGGCTGATGAAGATCGGAGAATGGTTTGACAGTCTGCCTATTCCGGAGCTGGCCAAGGACATAATCTTCGTGGTGGTGGTGGTGGGAGCCATATCCCTCCTCTCCCAGATCACCCTGGGCCTGTGGACGCCTATGGTGGCGGTGGAGTCGGGAAGCATGGTGCCCAATCTGAATGTGGGAGATATCATCCTTGTTCAGGGAGCGAGCCGCACCGAGGTGAGTCCCTGGGATGAGGCGGAGAAACAAAATTATACCGCATTCAACAATCCCGGAGACGTCATCCTCTACCGGCCTTATGGAAAGGAGAGCCTGAACCTTTTTGACCAGTTGAAACTGGTCCTGGGAATGCCCCCCGGCCAGGGCAAGGCCATACCCATAATCCACCGCGCTCTGTATTATGTGGAGGCGAGCGAGCCGATGTGGGAAGGAGGGCCGGCGGCACCCTTTGCCGGCTATATCACCAAAGGAGACCACAATGAGGTCATCGACCAGATGGCGGGCCAGACCCTGGGCATGGCCAATATGTCATACTTCGATCAGCATCGCGACGAGATCATGCGGGTTGGAGATGACGTATTTCTGGACAAGAACACCGGCCTGCTCCTCTACCAGACCGAGAACGGGACCATTGTGGGCGACGGGATCAGCTATCTGACTCCGGTTAAAGAGGAATGGGTGATCGGAGTGGCCAGGGTGAAGATACCTCTGGTGGGCTACATCAGGCTGCTGCCGAATATTATCTCCGATGAGATTCACAAAATCATCGGCTAGATCATTTTCCTATTCAAGAGGTCAAATAATTATCAGGGCATGAACGAGATATGAATGGGCAAAAGGACCGATTCCCAGCCGGCGGGATGGATCAGGGGCTATCTTCTGAATGCACCGGATTCCACCTGCCCCGCACCGCCCAATGGTCCTGGTGATAGGGCTCCAGGTCCATCACCTCTATCCTATCAAGCCCTGTCAGCTTTTTTAATTCTGACTGAAGCACCGCTCTGGGGCTGGCGGTCGTGTCCACTGAGCGGCTCTTGATCATCAGATAAAGCTCTCCTCCCTGGCAGAGGTACCGGGCGCAGTTGAGAGAGGCAATCTGGGCCTGATTCCTCTGGGCCACATCCTGGTAGACCAGATCCACCGGCTCCAGGAGTGGGGCATACTCCTCCGGCTTTGCCGCGTCGGCGAGGATGGGAATGATGTTGGTGCGCCTCTCGCATAGCCGCACCAGGTCGCGCATGGAGCGAGCGGAGAACTCCACTGCATAGACCAGGCCTTCTGAGACTATATCTGCCACGTGGCTGACGGTGGTACCGGTGGCCGCTCCCAGGTAGAGGACCCTGGAGTCCCTCTTCATGGCTATGGGCCGGCCTCTTCCTTTCAGGATCAGAGCGGCGAGCTTGGACCGGTAGGGGTCCCAGAGGCGATAACCATCATGGATGCGCTCCCCATACACAGGCACCGGATCGGACGATCTCGTGGCCAGCCGCACAACATCCCTTTCCTGCAGGATGAATATGCCTGGTGCGATCTCTTCCTGAGGCAATTGGATACTGCCTTCTTTTTTGGCTGCCGGATTCTCCACAGGATCTACAGCTCCTTTCCCATGGAGGTGGTGGTCAGCTTGACATGCTTCACGCCCTTCAGGGACATCATCTTCTCCGCCGCCACTCGCACCTCTTTGCCTTCTCCCCGCAGGACGATCACCTCCAGGCAGTTGTCATGGTCCAGATGGACATGGAGGCTGGACTGGATGATATCGCCTGATTCATGCTGGATCTCGGTCAGATTCTCCACCAGGCCCCTTTGGGAATGGGAGTAGACCAGGGTGATGACTCCTACCCTCTCCCCCTGCACGTCGCTCATCCATTCGTAGTGGACGATGTAGTTTCTGATTGCATCCCTTATGCCCTCGGAGCGCGAGGAGTAGCCGCGCTTCAATATTATCTCGTCGAACCTCGAAAGGAGCTTTTCCGGTAGCGAGACGCCTATGCGCATCAATTCCTGATCCATATATAATCGCGGTTAAAATACAGTTGATATTTAGTAATAAGCTTTATGGAGGAAAATCATAATTGCAGAGCTGAGAACCATAAAGGTTTTCCCTTGCTCCGGTGATATAATCGTATATGCCAGATATCGCACTAATCGGCTCCAGGACTCTGCTCTTCGAGAAGCTCTTTCAGGATGTAGGAGCAAGCTATCAGTTCCTCTCGCCTGTCATTCTGGGGAGCCCCTTTCTCCCTCAGTACAGGATGGTGATGATCCCCTCCGGCTTTGCCAATCCGGATTATTCCCAGACTCTTCCCGGCCTGGAGAGGGCGAAATCGAATATAGAACGCTTTGTAAAGAACGGAGGGGTGCTGACTGTCTTCGGCCCCCTGGTCCCGGAGCACGACTTTGAGTGGCTGCCTCTTCCCCTGAAATACATTTGCGAGATGAGCACTCAGAGCGTCACTCCCTCGGCTGAGGATTGCTCCTGCCTGCTCTGCACCCCCACCCCGGAGTGCGATGGTTACCTGATCCCGGGAGAGGTTTTCGAGACGGTGATAAAGGACGGCAAGGGCAGGGCCATTTTAGTCATGGCCCGCTATGGGGAAGGGCTGATTGTGGCCACCACGGTGCATGAGTTTCCGGCGGCAGAGTACATAAGGTGGGCTCTGGATAAAGCCCGGCCTGCTCGAATCTGAAGGGTGATTTGCCTGACCGGGGAGTTGGAGAGAAAAAAGAGCCCCCTCCGCAGGGAGCTGGAGGATTTGCTGGCGGAGAGGGAGATCTCTTTAGAGAAGCGGATCACCGTCATGAACATGGAGACCGGGGAAGGGCATTATTTTGACGATTATGCTGAGGCCATGCAGTTTCTTAAGGGAAGAAAAGGCCGGTGGTACCTGGCAACGCCGGGAATCAGATATAAAAAGCGAGCTGTGCAGGGCGTATTATGAGCAAGGGCAATGAATTGATAACAAAGGCGGCAGCAATATTATTGATGCTGATCGGCCTGGTAGCCATGATTGTGGCCTGGGATCTGCTGCTTGTGGCCGGCATCTATACCTCAACGGTCATCGTCCTGGAGATGGGGGGGGTGATAGTATGCCTGGTGGGATACTTCCTCTGGAGAAAGACCAGGAAAGCAGAAGTCTCTTCTGATTAATTATTTATAAAAACAAAAAAAGAAGGCATTACTTAAGTGCCTTCATGAAAAGCACGCCTGACAGGAGGACCAGTGCATCGCCTGCGACCATGTATATCATATTGCCTCCTGATGTGAAGATTGCCAGGATCCCCAGCACGAATGGCACTAAGGGAAGTACTGTGGCGGTTTGAACCATATTCTATCACCTCTGATGAATGCTTGCTTCTTCCTTATTCTCTGCTTGATGCGCTTTTGTTATCAAGGCTCAAAAAAATTGAGCCCTGGTATTAAGCTCCGTGCTCACATCCCGAGGGTGGGATTGATTCCCAGGATGAATACCACCAGGAAGTACAGGGCATTGAGCACCAGGCCGAAGGGTACTCCCAGCCTCGCCCACTCGCTGCTGGTGATGCCCAGCTTCCCGGCAGAGATGATGTTGGGGATATTGCCGGGGATGAGCATTCCGCCGGAGATTAGCAGGCCGTACAGGGCGGCATTGATCTGCTTTTGGGTGAGGGCCTTGGAGATCTCAGCTGCAGTCAGAGTGGCGTTATCCAGGATGGCAGAGATCATATTCACCCAGAAGAGGACATAATCCGGGATCTTGGTGAAGTACTTGAATATCAGCACCTCCATTCCCGCGCCCAGCAGGAAGAGAGCGGCGACGAAGGCATAGACCTTGAGAGTTCTGATGATGACCTCTTTGACACTGCCTTCTCCTGCATCTCCCATTGCTTCAACCTTGCCGCTGGTGGGCTTGATGTAGAACATGGCGAAAGCGGCGCAGAGCAGGACGCCGAGAACGATCAGAATGCCCAGCTGGTCGAAGAGATAGAAGAAGCCGGCGTTGCCCGGGCCGCCATCATAGAGGGGCGCTCCCTGCAGCTTGGTGATAGCGATGGTGGACAGGGGCTCGCCCAGGGGTGTGAGCACAGCGCCCAGACCAATGGCGAAACAGGCGATGATCACATAGTTGATCTTATTCTTCCTGTCCAGGGGCAGGGTATTGGCGATCTCGCAGAGGAATAGCGAGGAGATGATGGCGGTGATGACTGAGCATATCAGTCCCAGGACAAAGGTGGAGACGAATATGATCACCCCCAGGTTCATCTTCTTGACCAGGCCGTTCATGAAGCTCTGGAAGGCCTTCTGGCCGTAGAGGAATATGAATCCCGCGATCAACACCGCAGGCACAATACCCTTTATGATGGGTTCCTCTGCAGCGGTCATGATCACTTCCATCGTCCACTTGCTGGTCACAGTGACTGCTGCTGCGCCCATAATAAATAGAAAAACCTCTAAGTTCTGTTCTACAATCTTTACCTTGAATGGCAATATCAAAACTAATAAGGCTATAAATGCCAAGAGCATATCCACTTGGGTTACAGCCTCACCTAATACAGTAACCATTAGACCACCTCTTATAATTCCTACATCTGGCTCTCCCGATGGAGAGTCTTCGAACCAGATGCCCTCCCAATATTAAATGCTTTTGGTACTCAATCAGGATCTAATAAGCTTAGATGGGTATGAAAAGCCGATATATCTCTTTGATTTTGATTAATGGATTTTATTTGAGTCTCAATTGAAAAAGATTCTTTATTTGGCATTATACGCCATGTTATCTATGCATAAATTCCTAAATCACCAAAATACCCAAAAATACCCCAAAAAAGGTCTTATTCAGCCCAGAGGAGTCCCGAATGATTGCTCCTCCAGCTCCAGCAACTCCTGCCACGTTTCTTTGCACTGGCAGTGCAGATCATCAAAGGGCCTCGTATCCTGGGTGATGTCATGCTTCCTGATCGCCTCTGCCAGGGCAGCATCGCACAGCCCGCAGTTGTGGGGCCCCCGCCTGGTGCCAGCTCCTACCGGATCACAGATGATTGGGCCCGGTGCGGCTTTCAGAACCTCCAGAGCGGACCACAGCCAGGGAGGTCGGTACTCCCCTCGCTCCCACATCCTCTCCACCAGGGTATTGCGCTGCACATTACACAGGTTCAGGGATATGATGTCCGCATGAGGGCGGGCCGCTAGGGCCGAGGCTATGGCGTCCCTCAGCGCCTGCCCCTCGGTGAGGAGAGGAGGCTTGAGGAGCAGGTAGGCTTTGACCCTGCCTCCCAGGCGGTGCACCATCTCCGAGGCACGGACGAAGTCCTGGAAGAGAAAGCCCTTGCGGATGAGCTGATCTCTCTTCAGGTCGTTTGCTGTCTCCAGGCCTACGGCAAACTCGGTCTGCAGGTGGGAGAGGCATTCCTCCACTCCGGCAGGATTTACGTACTCCGGTCGGGTCTCAATGATCAGCTTCTTAATTCCAGCAGCCTCCAGGCGGCGCAGGATTTTCGTTCTGGCCTCCGCGGGCATCTCCTCCGGATCCAGGAAGCTGCCGCTGGTATAGATCTTGACCACGCTCACCTCAGGAGAGCACTTTTCCATGGCGCTCTCGAACTGGACGATCAGGTCCTCTGCCGAGGCGGGCGCGCCCTCGCCTGCATAGCCGCACATGGTGCATCGGTTCCAGCGGCATCCCACAGTGCGCAGGATCATGGTGAGGGCCTGAGTGGGGCCCCCATCCACCAGGTCCTGGGAGCGCCAGACGCTGACCGGTCTTCTCGGATCCCTTCTTTCCTCAGATCTTGTCATCTTCTACCCATCAGTTGTCTATCCGAGATACTGCAGAGCGCTGATGCCGGCGGAGGCACCCGCTCCCACCGCGGTTGCCGCCTGCATCCGTCCGCCGGTCAGGTCCCCGGCGGCGAATACCCCGGTCATGCTCGTCTCCTGATTGAGGCGGTTGATCTTCACATAGCCGCCGGAGGTCATATCCAGTCCCAGGTTCTCTGCCAGCTCGATGTTGGGCTTCATGCCCATCTCCACGAAGACCCCGTCCACCTTCAGGGAGCGGGGGGTCTTTCCCATCATGAACTCCACGCTTTCTACAAACTGCTCTCCCCGGATCTCGGTTATCTGGGCTCCGAAGGTGGCGGCATAGTTGGAAAGCGATCTGATCCTCTCCAGATAGACCGGCTCTGCCACCAGTTTCTCTTTGGGGGATATGAGGTGGACTCTGCCTGCGATATTGGCCAGATACAGGACCGCTCTGGCAGCGCCATTGCCATAGCCTACCACCGCCACTGTCTTGTTCCGGAATAGAGCCCCATCGCAATGGACGCAATAGGAGACTCCTTTAGCAGTCAGCTCCTTTTCCCCAGGAACACCTATCTGGCGGTGGCCGGCTCCCATGGCCAGGATGATCGTTCTGGCCTCGTACTGCCAGTTCTCGGTCTTCAGGCGGAAGAAGTCCCCCAGGTTCACGATCTTCTCCACCAGCTCGGTCTGGTTCTCCGCCCCGAACTTCTGCGCCTGAGAAAGCATCCTCTCCGAGAGTTCTATGCCCTGTATGCCCTCTGGGAAACCGGGATAGTTCTCATAGAGGCCGCCCATGGCGGTCTGAGAGCCGTAGACGCTTCCCAAGACCAGCGTCTTCTTCCCTCCTCTCGCGCAGTACATGGCAGCGGTCAGCCCTGCCGGGCCTGCTCCTACTATGACCACATCATACAAGCGAATTCACCATAAAACCTCTCCCTCTTCAAGGTAGATAAAGTGTATGCAGCCCTGCGGTGGACACGCGGGGACCTATTCTGCCCGCAATGTTTTTAGACTAGAAGGTTATTGATGGGGGTGCTTCCAGTAAGCGCCGCGCCGATAGTGTAGCGGTTATCACTAGGCGTTGCCAACGCCTAAACTCGGGTTCGAATCCCGATCGGCGCATATAAATACTAAGTAAGCCAAAAGAGCATTAGGAAAGAAAATTATTCATGGTCATTTGTTTTGCACCACAGAACAATGGCTTAGGGTTAAGCGGAGGCCTCACAAGGATTTTTAGCTTTTCTCTATCTCGTGTTCATGGTTTTCCAGATATTCTTTGATGGCTTGAACCGCTATTTCACTTTGACCACGAAAAGAACCCGTCTTTTTATAAACGAAATCCTTTAGCCGCTTCTCCAGCTCATCAGAAGTACTCAAACCGGCCAGTGCAGCACGCCGCCCCGGAGAATGGCAACCTCAGAGACAGCCTGCCAGGGTGGATAGAGCCGGATGGAAATAGGGCCAATGAGGATGAATTAGGGTGCTGCCGTATGGAGATGGCCGGCCGCCTGCAAGCCCGCCTTGCCAAGATCGATGAGTTCATAGCTATAAATAGGCCATGATCTAGCCTTCAGGGCCTTCCTTATCTCCGGCGGTCGTCTTGTGCATGAGAAATATTTCCGTGGCGTTTTAATCAAATTTTCCTATAATGCCATAGGCCTCATTACATCATAACACATGTAACAGAACAAGTTTAGGATTACTTTTTCTTGGAATATCTTCTACGAGAAAAATATGCGTCTATTAACATAAGATTGATAAGAATAAATACCACCAGGTAGCCTAAGTTAGGTCCATTAAGCAATCTCAGATCAAGCTTTCTTGCCTCTATGATTGGAAACACCCCAATAAGAAATAAAGATATATATATTAACACGCCAAGACCATAAGTAACATAATATGATATATCCTCCCTCATTCTATTGCACCAAAGAATCTTATTCATTAAAAAATATAAAAGCCTAACGCCATGGTGATCTGGCCATAGGTGGTGCCAGCCACATACGGCTAGGAGTCTTTGAACAGTTCATCGAACGTTCGTCTTCCATGCCCGGCGCGCCTTAGCTGCGTTTCATCCTCCGGCAATATCTCTTGCTTGGATAGGTGGTTTGTAGTCTGTCTGAAATTAAGGGCCTAAATAAAAAAAAAGCCCGCCCTAGAGGACAACACCCTCCGCCTCATCCGGAGAATAGCCCTCATGGACGACCTTGCACAGCCTCCTCACCAGCAGGGTGGGATCCTCCGCCTGGAAGACATTGCGCCCGAAGGCCACTCCCGCTCCCCCGACCTGCACTGCATCGTAGACCATCTGCAGTAGATCCCTTTCTGTGTCCATCCTCGGTCCGCCGGCGATGACCACCGGCACGCTGCAGCCCCTGACCACCTCCCGGAAGGTTTCCGGCGAGCCGGTGTAATTGGTCTTGACGATGTCCGCTCCCAGCTCCGAGCCTATGCGGGCGGCGAGCTTCACATGCTCCACATTATGCTCGGACTTTA
>JAXDAR010000214.1:0-8817 GCA_034679645.1 Methanothrix sp.
GCATGGCAATGGATGAGAACAGATTCCTCCTTCCCCGTTTGGGTTCCCCCGGGTAGAAGCGGTGGCAGAAGCGGGATATGGTGTACTTCTCGTTCTCCATGGTGGCCAGATAAGCAAAGCCTGCGGCCAGGCGGGAGGCATAGGCATACTTTCCCCCATAGCTCATGCTTCCGCTGCTGTCTAAGAGGATGTGGACCACGAGACTTCTCTCCTCCTCGTGCTCCCGGATGAAGAGCTTCTCCGTCCTCCCGTAGACCTTCCAGTCCACCAGCTTGAAGTCGTCCCCCTTGCGGTACTCCCGGTAGCCCACCGGGCTGATGCCGTGGCCAAAGCGCATCGATTTCCTTCCCCCGCTGTATGCAGTGGAGACGCGCTTTCGGACAAGCAGAGTGAACCTCTCCAGCTCCTTGAAGAAATCGGTATCCATAATGTATCCACAATGAATCCTAATTCAGCTCATAGCGACAGGCTCTTCAGGATATCACCCACCACCTGGTCGCGGGTGAGCCCCTTTCTCTCCGCCTCAAATCCCAGTATTATCCGGTGCCTGAGGACGGGATAGGCCATCTCATGCAGGTCCTCCTTGGAGACGTAGTTCCTCCCCTGCAGAAATGCCCTGGCCTTGGCCGATAGGATGAGGCCGATGGAAGCCCTGGGGCTGGCACCATACTGGACCCCTTCCCAATTTCTGGTGGCCAGGACCAGGCTGACGACCGCCTTTTTCAGATCGTCTGCGATCGGTATATCGCGACAGAGTTGCTGAAGGGCGATGACCTCTTCTCGGCTCACCTGCGGCGAGACTGTCGGCTCTGCCCGGATGGTATACCTCTCCAGGATCTCCATCTCCTCTTCCATTGTGGGATACTCCATGAAGATCTTGAGCAGAAACCTGTCGAGCTGGGCTTCGGGCAGAGGAAACGTGCCTTCCATCTCGATGGGATTCTGGGTGGCTAAGATGAAGAAAGGCCGGTCCAGAAGATAGGTCTTATTGCCCACTGTCACCTGCTTTTCCTGCATGGCCTCCAGAAGTGCGCTCTGAGTCTTGGGCGAGGCGCGGTTGATCTCGTCCGCCAGGACGATATTCGAGAAGACCGGCCCGGGCTCAAAGCGGAACTTCTTTCCTCCCCCAATCTCGTCGATGATGGTGGTGCCAGTGATATCCGCCGGCATCAGGTCCGGAGTGCACTGGATCCTGCTGAAATTCAGGCCCATGCAGGAGGCAGTGGTCTTCACCAGCAGGGTCTTGGCCAGGCCGGGATTGCTCTCCAGGAGGGCATGGCCTCCGGAAATTATCGCCACCAGGAGTTGCTCTATGGCCCTATCCTGGCCCACGATCACCTTATCGATCTCTCGCTTGAGCCTCTGGAAAATCTCCGGAGCTCGGCTGTAGACTGATCTCGGATCCTCCGACATTATTCTCTCCTTATCATCTTCTGAAGAGTTTTTGGTCTAATTATACCTTTTCCAGCTCTCCAGAAGATGTAAATATAGTGCATACTATCTTATTAATGGAGATATAGATGACCGGGACCGATGCCATAAGAGCAACAGTGGATGAGCTGCTTGCAGTCCTCTCCGCCAGGAACATAGCTGGCGAGCCTATAGAGATGGAGGACAAGGTCATCATACCCATCACCAAGATGGGGATGGGATTCGGCACCGGTCAGGGAAAGGAAGCGGGAGGCGGTGAGACCATTAAGATCGAGGCCGGCGGTGGAGTGGGAGTCATACCGGTTGCCATTGTGGTGGTGTTGAAAGGAATTCCCGGTGAGGAGGGGGTCAAGGTGATTCCCCTATCCGGTCCCAGCCCTGCCAACCAGCCGCTGTCCGGCATGGCCAGTGCCACTCAATCCATCCTGGAGAGGATTGCCGCCACTCAGGAGAAAAGAGATATGGAGAGAAAAGAAAAAAAGTCACATCGGGAGAGAAAAGTAATCGTTGAATAGTCTTGAAGACGAATTTCAGAATCGATTTTACCTGAGGCTTCCTGGATGCCATCCAGCTTCCATATTCTGACAGCGTCACTGATCACTGATCCCCTGAGATCAGCTGCATTGATCCTTTTGCTCCTTATAGCTCTACTGATTATCGTTCTAATCGTATCGTTTAATATTTGCCTGTTTTTATGCAAAAAGGAGGGGCTGATGGAGGGACGGCTGATGGCATCCTGGCTGGGCACATCGGCAGGCAGTGAGATGAAATGTCAGGAGAGCCTGATTGAGGGAAAGGTCTGGATATCATGTTTTGGCGTCAAGCTGTTCGATAGAGAGATTTCCGCCCCATCAGCCCTTGACTTAATTTCATTGGTTACAGAAAGCAGAAGAGATGAAAGACAGCAGGATGGAAGACATCAGGATGAAAGACAAACGATTGAAAAGAAGATAAATAAGAGCCATGTGGGCTCAGCTAGCGATAGCCCGGGATCAGAGGTCGACGAAGATGGCGAGGGCCTCCGAATAAGCCTGCTCAAATCTATACTGGCAGCCATGCCTGCCTTTATCGATCTCATCGGTGATCTATTGAGATCGTTTTTCCTCAAGACCTTCCGCTGCCGCCTGGATTTCGGTCTGGATGATCCTTCCGAGACAGCCATATTGAGCGGAAGGCTCTGGGCTTTGGCCGCATTTCTCAATTGCCATGGCGGGGATATCTCAATCCAGCCATTCTTCGAAGAAGATAAGCTGGAGGGAGAGCTTTTCGCAGAGGCCGGATTTCGACCGATCCATATTCCGATGGCCATTATATCAGCTCTGCGGAAAGAGGAGATCAGAATGCTGATAAAGGAGATCACTGGTTGGGGCAAAAGAAGAGATGAGGATTGAACGCCTTTCCGAGAAGGTTTGCTGAATGCTGAGCAATAAATGGTTCCCCCGAATAGAGAAGCACATCCTGGCAGGAAAAGAGATCCGGGTAGCGGATAGGGTCATCCATCCCATCATCGAGGTTCTGGTCATAGAGGCAGGCGATGATCTGCTCGGATTCAGATCAATCCCCATTGCATTGCTGATAGTAGAACCAGGAAGAGAGTATGCAGTCTCCCTGAAAGGAGAACAGATAGCATTGGATGAGATCTACAGAATGGCTCCATCTTTAAAGGATATCGTCCAAAGCCCGCAGGCATATCAGTAGCGTCAATCTCACTGCTGTATAACAGTCTTTAGGAATTTGCTATTGTTAATCAATCATTAATTCAGGTCTTGCAAGCGTATCCCTTCATCTTAATCACAGATGACCTATATCAGACCTACATAAGCTCTACATGAAAAAAACAGTTATTAACTTCGGAGAGAATCAACTATTGAGCGGTAGGAGAGTGGGGACTTGTCCATGCCGCCCCTGGCAGGAAGGTCTGGGATGACAGAAGGCCTTCTGCCAGCAAATCGCCATCCAGCCATCAACGCTGATATCGCCAATAAATAGCTGATGTATCCAATGGATCGCAGGGCCGCTATTCGCTGCCGGATGCCAATCCCTCCTCAACCTTGCGCGCTGCCCGGGCTGCCATACGGGCTAACCTCACCGGCTCCGGCACCCTGCCATCCAGAGTGAACTTATTCAAGAGAATTCTCGCCTCCTCCACTGTTGCTCCCTGCACCCGCACAAAGAGCTCGTATCCTGTTTTGAGCCTGATCCTATCCCGCCTGCCCAAAGATCGGTAGCGTTCGATCTTTTCTTTAGATTGGGGGAAATATTCGCGCAGATATTTGTCAAGGCCCAATGATTCCTCATAGGTCAGGCAGATTACGGGACGTTCGACCTCTCCGAACACCTCCTCCAGATCGATGATGTTAAACCAGCTTATTACTGCCCCGCCGAGGATGAGGGCATTGATATCCCTGCGGTCGAGTTGGCGGTACAGGCTCAGCACCGCCCCGGTGGCATCGTCGCCTCCCACAGTGGCATGAGCATAGGCCAGGCCGTCCACCCTCCTGTCCGCGCGCATGACCACTCCCGCCAGCATGGACCGGGAATCGGTCAGCGAGGAAGGGCCGGAAGGACCTTCAGATGAGGGATTGACGCAAGAAAGACCGGCTGATGAGGCACCGGGCCGCTGGAAGCTCTCCGCGATACCCAAAACGCGCAGGCCAGGCTTGTTGAGATGAAGGGGCATACAAAGTAACCTCCATATCCTATTCACCCTTCTTGATGATAAAATAGCTAATAGCTTGATCTTCTATCAGATCATATGGAAGGCCGCCCGGTAGAATGTGTTAAGACCTCATCCTGGCCTTGATCTCCGTCACATCGCTCTCGATCCTCTGCAGCCTCTCATCCGTTCGGCCCTTCAGGTCTGAGCGCATGCCATGAACTTCGGAGACGATATCCTCACGAGCGTCGTCTATATTATCGATAATTTGATCCTGTTTCCCAGAGATCTCTCTTAAACAGGAGCTCATGCTATCCAGCTTGGAATCCACGCTATCCAGCTTGGAATCTATGCCATCGAGCTTGGAATCCACGCTATCCAGCTTGGAACCTATGCCATCGAGCTTTAAACCATTATCCCTGAATCCTTCTCTCACTGCAGATATCAGCTCTTTTAGATACTCTGCCGCCTGGTCCAGGCGGGCGTCAGTTTCCCTTTCCCCCGCTACTTTGAAAAATTCTTCGTAAGATTCACTTGCTTCAGAAAATTCCGCTTTAATCTCTTCCACGTCGATCAGAGTATTTTTGATCCTGACAGCTTCAAGGAACCTCTCCAAATCAGCTTTATGACCCTCGGCCACGATCTTCACCCTGCTGTCAGGCAGGTTCATCACCTAGCCCTTGAGGCCAAAGACGCGGGCTATGGTTACTACTTTCGACCTGTATCCAGCCATCTGGACCTTTCCAGAGACGTAAGCAGTAAGCTTGAGCATTCTTTTAACTGTTATCCCTTTTCGTATTTGGACTTTTTCGTCAGTAGAATGGATGCCGGAACTTCTCCGTCTCCTGCAGCTTTTTCTGCGCCCTTGCCATGGCAAAAACCGGCTGCTTGCCTTCTGCCCGCCAGTGCTAATAGAAGCGGGTCATCAACTGGGCAGTGCTGTCATCTCTTACCGTCCAGAGGGAGACGACAGCCTCAGCAAATCCCACCCGGATGAAGGCGGATGGAAGCGAGACCACCTAATCCGGAAGCCTAAGTCGAAAAAAAGATGTGCTGCGGCAGCATCGCCGCATTATGCTCTAGTACTGGATCAGATTCTTCCAGGGATCGACATAACCGGTCGCTACCGGCGCGGGAGCAGTGGTGACATCATAGCTGGTCACGACATTGCCCGCCGCATCCTTTAAAGTTACGATATTATCGATCCAGAGGGGCTCAGTGTTGTTGGTATAGATATCGGTGGCTGTTCCAGCGCCCATTCCCTCATGAACCTTGATCGAATTGCCATTCTCCAGGACGAGGGCTGGGAAGATGAAGGTGGTAGTACCTGCGGACTCGAGCATCCAGCCGGTAAGATCCCACTCGGCGACGGCCTCATTGGTCACCTGGATGTATCTATCCTCCGGGGTATTAACCACATTGGTGATGGTTACCTTCACCGAGGGAGATGGCACTCCAGGATCGCGGCTGAAAACAGCGGCCCGATCGGCAGTGGTGGTCACATCAGAATATCCTCCTGGGAGCCCTTTGCCCAGGGTGGCGGAGGTGCCGGCAGTGAAGTTGGAAAGCTGCGTGAACCTCGATGGGGTCTCAGTTGCCACGGGAGTCTCTGTTACTATGGGAGTCTCTTCCACCGGTGGCTCTAAAACGGGCTCCACTGTCGCAACCAGAGCAGGAGCCTCTGTGATATTGATTGCCTCTATGGTGGTTACATTGGTGACGTTAGTCAAATTGGTGACATTGGTGGCGTTCGTGAGATTGGTGATATTAGTGATATTCGTATCTGCGAGGACAGCAACAACTCCCGCGTCCTGGGCAATGACCAGCCCGGCGGATAATGCTACCATCATCGATAGTATCAACATGCCTGTACACTTCATATTCATACCTCAATCAAGTCGTATTAGCGGAAAAATATAAGCCTTTCTTAAAGCTTCTTTCGATTCATCCATTGCGGCAATATAATTCATTGCTGCTTATGGCTTTTAGACAAAAATTAAATGATGGGAGAGTATCAAGGCTCCAATTCACCCACCTGGGCGATTTTTCAAGCCTTAGACTACTGCCCGTGATTTGATTTATTCCTCATCGGACTCAGTAACGGCGATGGTAGCGTTCTCGATGGTAACGTTGGTGGCGTTGGTCATATTGGTCATGTTGGTTGCGTTAGTCAGGTTGGTCATGTTGGTTGCGTTGGTCATGTTGGTGGCGTTCATGGTCTCATTCACTACTTCTTCGCTCAAGGCGGCTCCAATTGAGAGAGCCATCAAGATGGAGAAGAGTACTAGTCCGCTTGATATTTTGCTCATAGTTTACACTCCATTTACCTAATGAGGCGACAGAAATTCTTTATCGAATATAAACCTTTCCATGAGAAAAATTTATGTATATTTCATTATGTGAGGATAATAGACCAGCATAAGACCGGCTTTCTCCAGTCAAATCTGGCTTCAACTCCTTTGATAATCCTGACAGCTCTTTATAAATTTATCGACATGCAAGGAATAAAAGTGGGCATGCAGGTATCCAGCCAGAGTATTATTCTCCATCAGTCCGTCTCTGCCCTCGCTGATTCCCTTTCCCCGGGAAAGACTCAGGCAATAGCGGGCATCCCGGTCGCATTCGCAGCGCGAATAATGAAACTCATGCCCGCGAATGCACCTGCCCACGTCAGCCAGAGGATTGCCAGCATGGACCTCCGCCTTCACATAACCAAGAGCCATGAGCCTCTTCTCCATAAAGGTGGTGGCGGGAAGGGCCCCAACCATCTTAAAGGAGCCCGATTCTGATTCCAGGCTTTTTCCCAGATACATCAGGCCGCCGCACTCACCGTAAATGGGCATTCCATCCTCGGATGCCCTCTTGATCTGCCTTCTGGCAATAGCCCCCTCCAGCTCAGAGCCGTACAGCTCCGGATAGCCTCCGCCGATGTATAGCCCATCCACATCGG
This sequence comes from Methanothrix sp., assembly GCA_034679645.1. Classification (GTDB taxonomy): domain Archaea; phylum Halobacteriota; class Methanosarcinia; order Methanotrichales; family Methanotrichaceae; genus Methanothrix. The sequence goes on from JAXDAR010000214.1 coordinate 7,038, forward strand.
GCAACCGGTCATCGAGGGGGCTGAAATAGACCAGGTCCGCTCCATGCCTCTCCAGCTCCAGGAGGTTATCATGATAATAAAAGCAGAACGCCCGATCCATGGCCACCCCGATTCGCACCGACCCATCTTTCCCAGCTCCTGTTCCCGTTCCTGCTGCTGTCCCTGCCCCTGTCCCTTCCATCCTCTCTGGGGCGTCAATCGGGGGCGAGAAGGTCTGGCCCGGTATCTGGAGGATCTTATCGATATCGGCATTCTCCTCCAGAAAAGCGGCTAAAAGTGCAGGATCCTGATCCCTCTCAAATCCCATTACCAGCCCCAGATGGCGGCTTTTCATCTCCATCTCCTTATCCCTGGGCAGGGCCCCAAAGATGGGCTTTTTCAGACAACTTTTGAGCATATCCAGATGCCTCTGGCTTCCCACCCGGTTGAGTATCGTCCCCGCCAGCCTCACCCCTGGGTCGTAGCTGCCAAATCCCAGCTCCATGGCGGCTGCACTTCGCGACATGCCGTGCACATTGATTACCAGGAGGACGGGCATATCCAGGATCCTGGCCACCTGGGCAGTGCTGCCCACCTCTGTGCCATCCATGCCGTCGAATAGCCCCATCACTCCCTCCACCACTGCCACATCCGCTCCTTCCAGAGCTGAGAAAAAGGAGCGGCGAACACCATCCTCGCCCATCATAAAGGGGTCCAAATTGAAAGAAGGCCGGCCACAGATAGCAGTATGATGGGAGGGATCGATGAAGTCCGGGCCTACCTTGAAGGGCTGAACCACCAGACCGCGAGCACGCAGGGCGGCCATCAGACCCAGGGTGATGGTGGTTTTGCCCACACCGCTATGGGTGCCGGCGATGAGCACTACGGGTATCGATCCTCTTCTTGATCTATTTGATGATCCCTCTGATGATCTATCCGATGATCTATCCGATGATCTATCTGATGATCTATCTGATGATCTATCTGATAATCTCTCCAACATTCTTTCGACCTGCCCCTCCGGGCTTGCAGGGAGCATGAAGCCCTCTTCTCCGGCAGGGATATTAATACGCTGGCTGATCCCTTCTGCATGCTGGTTGGGGTAATCAAGCGAGGAAAATACGGCGAACGACTGTTGGAGACAATAAAGGCCCGCACCGACTTCCAGGTGGTCTCGGTCGATGTCCCGGAGATCCTGCCCGGATTCATCGAAGACCCGGAGGAGTTCATCCTGGACCTTAACCTGGACCCGCAAATCTTCAAGGCGGACCTGCTCATTCTCTACACATTTCATCCGGACCTCACCCCGGAGATCGTTCGTCTGGCAGGAAAAGAAGGAGTCAAGGCGGTCATCATTCCCGGAGGCATAGGCCGGGCAGGCTCCATTGGTGAGCTGGAGAGGATTGCCGAGGAGTATAACATCCACATCGAGGTCGATGAGATTTGCTGCACCCTGGAGGAATGCGGCGTCCCGGTGATAGACCAGTTCGCGAAGAAGCTGGGAAAGCCGGAGCTGGAGGTCCAGACAAAGGACGGAAAGATCAGCCGGGTGAATGTCCTGCGCGGCTCGCCCTGCGGAGCGACCTGGCATGCTGCCTCCGAAATTGTAGGAAAGACGGTGGCTGAGGCACCATCCCTCACCGGCCTGTTCTGCCAGCAGTATCCCTGTCGCGCAGTGAGGGGCGGTCCGGGAGGCATTCACACCTCCGGAGACCTGCATAAGGATGCTATGGAGAGGGCTTTAGGTCAGGTGACCAGGCTGGTGCTTCCCGAACAGTCCAGGCCCATCAAGATCGAGCCG
>JAXDAR010000215.1:0-12013 GCA_034679645.1 Methanothrix sp.
ATAAAAAATTCTTTTTGCGAGTGAGGAGAGTAAGCCCCCTTCTGTTCTATGACGGCATTCAGCTTAGCGCCATACCCGAGCTTGGCTGGACGTCCATATTCGCAGCTCTATTTTGGCTTGCACCCACAGGGTTTCGCCGTTTCATCCGCCTTCAGCGCGACCTCAGCCTTCCGGCATCATTGCTTTAACGCTGCGCGGTCTCGTTTCTGTGCCAGAGCCGGAGCTCTCGCCCCACATCCTTTGGGATGTCTGTGTGTCCAGTGGTGGAGGGACTTTCCACACCGGCCAAAATTGGCCAGCGGCAGCCGTCCTTCCTCTCTCGCATTCTTAAGACTCTGGTTTGAGTTTATAATGCCTTCGCTGCGCAAGTCTTTATCCTATGACTGCAATTTATCAGCCGATGGCCAGAGACCAGAAGGATCACTACTACCGCAAGGCAAAAGAGGAGGGCTACAGAGCCCGATCGGCCTACAAGCTCCTGCAGATAAATGAGAAATTCCATGTCATAAAGAAGGGCGACTCCATAGTCGACCTGGGGGCGGCGCCGGGGGGCTGGCTGCAGGTAGCCCAGAAGCTCTCCGGGGGAAAGATCGTGGGCGTGGACCTGGAGGGCATCGCCCCTATTCCGGGAGTGGTCACCTTCCGGGCGGACATCACCGCCGACAGCACAGTGGAGCTGGTTAAAGGGGCCCTGGGCGGGGATGCAGATGTGGTGATATGCGATGCCGCCCCCAATCTCTCCGGAGCCTGGGACAGAGACCATGCCATCTCCATAGACCTCGCCCGTTCCGCCCTCAAGATGGCCAAAAAACTCCTCCGGCCGCGGGGAAACTTCGTGGTCAAGGTCTTTCAGGGAGATATGTTCAACGACTTTCTCAATGAGGTCAGGCTGGAGTTTGCCACTGTTCATGCCCATTCGCCGCCGGCCTCCAGAAAAGAGAGCGCTGAGACCTATGTGGTGGGCAAGAAGCTCCTTACTGCTCCGGTGCGCAAAGGGGATATGCTCGATGTCACCATAGACTCCATTGGGAGATCTGGAGATGGCGTGGCAATAGTCGAAGGCTTCGCGATCATTGTGCGGGGATCGAAGCCAGATGAGCAGCTCAGGATCAAGATCGATGCCGTCCTGCCCAACTTTGCCTTTGCCAGTATCCTGGATAGAAAGAGTTAATAACCTGCCCAAGAAAAGTAAACGGAAGGGGCTAGACTATGGAAGACAATGCAGTGATTTTCATTGGAGACAAACCAGTCATGAACTACGTCCTGGCAGTGATGACCCAGTTCAATAAGCCAATCGCCAGTGTGATATTGAAAGCCAGAGGGCGGGCTATCTCCCGCGCTGTGGACACGGCAGAGATAACCCGAAACAGGTTCATGCCCAATCTCACTGTCAAGAACATCACCATCGGCACAGAATCCATTCCCAATGAGGAGGGAAAGACGGTAAATGTCTCTTCGATGGAGATAGTCCTGGCCAAGCAGGAATGAGAAGCAGTGCCGGTTAGGAAATTTTCAGTCGGATAGTCGAAGTGAACCGGACTGGCGATGATCCGGGAAATATTTTATCCGGTTCCTTTTCTAAAACTTATTTTGCTGGCCTTTTGCTTCATATTCTATCGTTTTTCTCCCCACTTTATATCCTGGCAGAAAATAATTTAAATGGCCAGGACATAACCTAGATATGTGACAGTATTCAGAGCTTATGATGTCAGAGGTGTCTACGGCACCGATCTCACAGAGGAGTTGGTGAAGAGAGTCGGCGAATCCTTTGGATCTTTTGCGGAAGGGAGTCCGGTCTCACTGGGGAGGGATACCCGAACCAGCGGCCCAACCCTGGAGAAGGCTTTCCTGGAAGGGGTCCTGAGCACAGGCTGCCGGGTGAACAGCTTTGGCATCATCCCCATTGCCATCATCAGCTTCATCACCTGGAAAGAAGGGCTGAGAGCCGCAGCCTACATATCCGCCTCTCACAATCCCCCGGAGTACAACGGCGTGCGCTTCAGAACCCCTGACGGTTACGGCCTGCTCTATCAGGAGTCCTCGATAATGAAGTACTACCGGGAGGGCGATTTTCTCGCTGGCCAGGGGGTCAAGACCAATCGCGACCCGGCGGAGGCAATCGAGAGATACAGGGGATTTGTGGAAGAGAGACTGAACATCGAGCGCCCCCTAAAGGTGGTATTGGACATGGGCAATGGCTCAGCCTGCACAATGTCCTCCTTCTACCAGAAGCTTGGATTTGATCCCCTGATATTGAACGGCACTGCAGATGGCCTCTTTTCCGGCCGGGGGCCCGCTCCCAATGAAGAGTCCCTGCGTCCTGCCTGCCAGCAGCTGCTGAAGAGCGGCGCGGATTTCGGAGTGGGCTTCGATCCTGATGCTGACCGGGGAATCGTCATCGATGACAGGGGAACAGTCCTGCCGCCGGAGAAGGTGGCGATAATCATCGCCCGGGCAAGGTACAGCCCTGGTGACAAGGTCATCTCCGGCTTTGACTGCTCGATGATCCTGGAGCGGGAGCTGGAGAAAGATGGCATAAAAGTCCTGCGAGAGAAGGTGGGTGACGTCTTCGTAGCCAACCGGGTTAAGAACTCGAAAGCAGTTTTAGGTGTAGACCGAAGCGGCCACTTCTTCCTGCCAGAGTTCCAGTACTCGGACGATCCCTTCGCCATGAGCCTTGCCTTAGCGGAGATCATATCCAGTGGAGAGAAACTCTCAGATCTGGCCGGCATGATCCCTGACTATCCCTATAAACAGTTAAGCATCCACCTCAAAGAGGATCCGGCTACGGTTATGCTCCGCCTGACCGATTCCCTGGCCTCCTTTGAACCGGACACAACAGACGGCTTGAAGATCACCACCGATACCTATAGCGTCCTCATAAGGCCGAGCAACACCGAACCCATCATCCGGCTTTATATCGAGACCACAAGAGAGGATATAAAAGAGCTGGAGGAGCAGTACAAAAAGGTCATCCGCCAGGCGATGAAAACATGAGCCAAAAAGACATCTGCATTCTCATACCTACCCTCAATGAAGAGGAGTCCATCGAGCCGGTCATCCGGGAGTTCCAGAAGCTGGGCTACGATAATATCCTGGTCGTGGACGGCCACAGCACCGATAAGACGGTGGAAAAGGCCAAAGCGGCCGGCGCGAAGATCTTCATCCAATCGGGATCAGGCAAAGGCCAGGCTCTGAAAGAGATCTTCGGCCACATCAAGGAGAAGTACATCCTCCTCATCGACGGCGACGGCACCTACCTTCCCCAGGAGGCAGCCCGGCTCCTGGAGCCGGTATTGGAGGACCGGGCGGATCACGTGGTGGGAAACAGGCTGGAGAACATTCAGGGAGGAGCCCTCAAGAGGCTGAACATGTTCGGCAATAAGATGATCAACCGCTTCTTTGCTGCAATCTACCGGATTCCACTCCACGACATCCTCTCCGGCTACCGGGCTTTTACCGCAGACGGAATAAAGATGCTCGATCTCTCCATGCCCGGATTTGAGATCGAGTCGGAGATCACCATAGAGAGCGTGAAGAAGGGCCTGAGGATAATCGAGGTGCCCATCACCTACCAGCCCCGGCCGGCGGGCACCAAGACCAAGCTGCATCCCTTCCGGGATGGAATGAAGATCATCCTCACCATCTTCCGCATGGCCAAGACAGAGAATCCCATGTTCTACTTCGGCCTGATGGGCTCGTTCGTGGGAATGCTCGGCTTTTTGGTGGGGATGTATGTGGCCAGAGACTGGTTTTTGTGGCGCATAGAGCATATTCCTTTGACCATACTCACCGCGATTCTGATCATCGTCGGCTTCCAGCTTTTCATGATCGGCATGCAAGGAGATATGATGGCCTCCATTCACCGGGAGATGATCAGAGAACTGCATAGAAAAAAGAAATAATATAAAATTCAAAAATATATAGCGTTCCGCTGATTCTGTTTAGCGGAACTCCAGTTTTGCCTCGCTCTTCGCCTCGAACAGATATGCTCTCCCCGGCTGGAGGGTCTCGTTCTCTCCCAAATTGGTCCAATCTCCACCCTCATGCTTCCAGACAAACGCCGAGACCAGACCCTTCTTGACCGCCTCTGGATATCTGTATCTCTTATGCTCGGCATTGACGGTGATATTGGCCAGATCAACTGTCTCATTCACCGGCAGGCCGATCATATTCCATCCCACATGCAGGTCCAGGCGGTAGGGCAGATCGACCGGCTTTCCCGCTATCTCCATGGTGAAGTTCCCGGCGCTATCTATGAGATATCCCTCTCCAACACTGAATTGAGTTACATTGAGCTTGCTGGCCTCTTTCATGCCGAAATCCCATCCATCTTCGGCAATGGTGAATACGCTCCTGTAGGGCTTGTTCTTCAGGTATCTCTCGGCAGCCGGCTCCAGCGGATTCAGGTAGATGGATATGGCATTCCATCCGGCGGTGACATTGATCATCTGGACCTGGCCGGGTATCAGCTCATACTCAATCTGATAACTCTTCTTCTCACCCAGCCTCGGCCTGATTATGGGCCACATCACCAACTTTCTCTCGCCCAATGGATATTCATCATGCCATAGGGTTAGCCCATCTCCTTTCACCACGATCTTCTCCGCCTCTTTGGGTAACTGCACCTCGGCGATAATAGCAGGAATGGCATCCAGGTTGAGGTCGCCGCTGGAGCTATCGGCCAGGATCCAGTAAATCCAATCGGTGGCGCTCTCGTTAAGTGGAATGACGGCCACCATTGCACCCGTCTCATTAGTATCGGTATTATTTTCCGGAGACATCTCAATGGAATAGGGACGGGGAGGGACTACCGGCAAAGCCGGCCGGAAGCTTGGATCACCCAGGATGGCATTCATGTAGGAGGTCTGGTTTAGCATCTCATGAACGGAGATATCCCAGTCCGGCAGAACCTCATCGTATTGGGAGTTGGGCATGAGGTTTTCCGTTCCTCTGGCCTTCAGCCGGAAGAGGTTGTCAGCATCCAACTGAGCCTGACCCACAGTGGAATTCTCATAAACCAGGGACTGATAAAAGCTCTTGTAGTAGTCGTCGGAGAGGAAGATATAGGATAGGGCAGAGCCACCGATATAATTCACCGCTCCCGCCCTTATAAACGCCAGAGCGATCGAATCCTCCAGGTTCCCGGGCACATACATGCGTGTCCCTGTCACATTCAGATAATATCCTTTCAGGTTGGTGGTGATGCAGGCGGCAGCGGTGGTGGTCTGAGGTGATAAGGTTATCTCTTTGACCTGGGTTGCGGTAAGTGCTGAGTCCATCATCGACCAGGCGGACAGCTCCCAGGAAGCCTCATTTCCGTGATGATCAAAATGAGCGATATTCTGGCCGTTGTTCATCTGGGATATCGTCTGCTGCATGGTGGCCTCTTCATGGCGCAGATCCTTGACTTCAAGCCCTGCCTCCTGCAGATACTCTCTTATGCTTATAGCCACAGGAGCCTGAGGAAATGATAGGGGTGGTGAGGATACAACCAGCCCGTTATTCTTCCAGTCGCCATTCAGCCGGTCATAGGACTGGGTGCGGGCCAGGAGTCCGGAGGCGTCGTAAACGGAAAGCCCCATGATCCTTCCCACGGCCACTGTGCTGTAGTTGCTCGTAATTGGCCTGATCTGATAGTCCCGGTAGACCTCATACTCCATAACATCCGATAACTTCTGGACGAGTCCGGTGGAGATAAAGGGCATGGAGCCGGGATCGCCCACCACCATGAGATATTCAGGATCAAGCTTCAGCTCCGTTATCTTCTGATTGAGCATCTCCTCAACCTGCAGGGGATCGATCTTTTGAGGATCAAGTGCCACATCAACCAGCACCGCCTTGTGAGATGCTGCTGCTCCTGCCGCGGTCATGGAGAGCCGGGGAATTTTGGTGTGGCTGAAAGCGGTGACGTTCAAGACCTCCACATTGGAGCGAACATCGATGCTGTAGTTCTCAGTGCGGGTCTCGTCGGTTTCGATATTGAACCGCCAGACTCCCGGAGTGACAAGGGGCACTCTGATATCATAGAGACCATCCATGGTTATGTTTGTCAGCTTCATCTGGCCCGCTCTCCTGTCCGGGCTGAACAGGTTCAGGGCGAGATGGCTGGTGTTCCGCTCGATGTTCCAGGATATGTTAGTGCTGCCGGAGTAGATCCATTTGGGATAGGTCAGATTGATTATGGGCGGATCATCTACATTTATGAGAGTATGGTTGTAAGTGAATCCCTCATAAGCGGCGGTAGCACCGGCATCCAGGCGCTGCGACCAGCCGGAGTCCATTGGGTACATCAGCTCTACCTCCACATTAAGGCTGGTGGATTCTCCCGCCTCCAGCCGGCCAAAATCCCAGCGGAGCAGGGTGCCATTGAGGAAGGCAGTGGTTTCGGTAACCGGCTTTCTGCTGTAGGGATCGGTGACATTGATTCTGCCTACAGTACTGCTCGCCAGTCTTATCAGCCTCCCCATGGGGAATATATCCCGCAACTGCACTCCTCTCAGTACCTCCTCCCCGGTATTGGTGAGGGTGATATTGAGCCTGACCACCTCGCCTTCCTCGTCCGCCGGGACCTGGTCAGGGCTCAACGCCATTCTTATCAGCAGGTCTCCAACCATTGAGCGTTCAACCAGCTCGCTTGAGGCGGGCGGCAGGAGAGAGAGATCATGGGAATTGGTCAAAACCACCATTGTGGGGCTCTCATCATTTCTCTTCATCTCCTCTGCCAGAAACTCATCGCTCCCCTCGTAAAGGGTGATATTCATCTGGCTGAGGTTCTGCTTCACTCTCTTTGGTATGGGGCCCATCGTCACCGCCTCCCCGGCACCCAGCCGGTCCAGAGCAATGCGGGTTTCCTCCGGCAGGGACTCGTTCACGAAGAGCAGTGGCCAGTTCAGGTAGGAGGCGATAGGGGCTGCTGCAAGGGCAGCAGTATAATTCTCTCCCACAATCACTGCCCCCGGCGAACTCTTCCAGCGGCGGCTAATCTTCTCCCCCAGGTCGAAACTGTTGTTAGCCATAATGTTCGAATCGCTCTTCCAGGAGACATTTCCCACTGCCAAAACCTCGCCTCCAAGCTGTTCGAGCAACCAGCGAGCTGCCAGTGAGGGCGGCTCCAGCTCAGACCAGATGGGAGTGTGGACGACGTCATATTCGAAAGCGATTCCAGAAGCACCTGATCCCGCCAGGTCCTCGATATAGCCTATAGCTCCCTGAACATTTTGGGTGGAGAGGACGTAGCCCACATAATCATCATTCAGCCGGATATAGATGGGATTGGTGCTATCCCCCCGTGCCAGCCTGACGTCGTCAGGCGAGATGGGAGAGATGATGGAAAAGTCTGCCACTTTTGCCATCCGGGCGAAGTTGTATCCCCGACTCCGGTCAAAGGGACTGTCCAGTGCCACCCCCAGTTTCACCGGGCCCAGGTCGGAGGTTATATTTCTGGCATCCATTACGATATTCATGAGCTGGTCCTGCTTCCACTGGGACCACCTCTCCCGGTTGTAGCTGTTGGCATTGACCTTGCTGATATCTATGCCTGTGTCCTGATAGAACTTCTCTTTGCAGATATCGCAGTAGCAGTAGTTTTCATCCTGGAATCCGAACTGGTAGAGGACAACGCCATCCACATGGTAGTCGTCGATGAGCATCTCCATCTGATTGTACAGCCTGTCTTTCACTTCCGGATTCACCGGACAGTAATAACTGCTATTGCCTCCGACCTCGGGGTTCGGCTCCTGGAGCATATTGCGATCGATACTGGACCGATCCGGCTCTGATGAATCAAGGCCTGCCCGGGCCATAAGAGCCATCTCCTCCTCGTTCAGATCCTCCAGTTCCTCCAATTCGTTTTGAGATTCCGGCACCTCTAAAGTGACGGCAACATAAGCCTCGATTCCGTCCTTCTGAGCTGCTTTTACCAGAGATTCCACTCTGTCGCCGGAACCGTGGACGGTTATTGCACTGATGTTTGCCCCCTTGAAGGTATCCAGAATTGCCGAAACACCATATTTTTCCAGATCGTTCTCCTCGATCCAGCCTATCCTCTTGCCGGCGTTGACCTCTCGGGGGAGGATGAGCATGGGCCTGGCAATGGTGCCGTTCTCATGGGAGTATACGGCCAGGGGAGTAGCAGCTACCGATGCATGCCAGTCGTCAGCGCCAACTAAAATTACATCCGCCACCTCACCTTTCACCCCTCTCGCCAGGGGCTTTTCCTCTGCAGTACAGAGCAGAGAAGTAAATAATATTGCTGCGAGTAATAAATAAAGACACCTCAAGCGCTCACCTCCTCCAATAAGACACCTGCATCTCGAAGTGCCTTGGTATAATCCTCTTTTACTTCGCCCACGACAGTGGCCTGGGAGAGAGTTGTATTGCGTCCGGTCATCTCTTTTATGGCATCAATTGATGCAAGAGTGACATTGCCCTGGCATACCACCAGCGGCAAGTCCTCTTTTATCGCTATCTGATAAGATCTGAATATGTCAGCCTGTCTGGGTGTGGTCAGGACCACCTCTGCCGTGCCATTCTCCCATACCTCTTTCGTGAAGAGCCAGCACTCCTCGTAGAGGCTATCGCTGTATATTCGTTTGATTTCAGCATCCTGCAGTTCCTTTTCAATGTCATGGGATATCACAGACTCATTGCCCAGGATCACAATCTCCAGATAGCCCTGCAGCCGTTCCAGGTATTCATCTGAGATCTCTTCCGGAGGATTCAAAAATACGTCCAGATTCCGGTTACCATAAGAGGCCAGAGTACCTAAAGTGCTGTAGATGATATCCTCTCCGGTGAGCACCGCCTTTCCCTTTGCCGGCGAAGCGGTGATTGTAACCACCTCCTCTGGCATGGGGATGCCATGGGAGTCTGAGAGCTCGAAGATAAGGGGATACTCCCCAGGCCTTGATGCCAGGAAGGTGACATTGGCCATGCCGGGCGCCTCTGGTGTAACCTTTATCGTTTGCGATTGTGGCACGACGATCAGTTCATCGGGTGAAGATGTTGTAACCCATATGTCCTCGGACACATCCAAAATTATTTTCACGAATCCCTCGTAGCTCTTATTGGTGGCGATCTGGACAGGAACGTGAATTTCGGTATCGTAACCTCTGACCGCCAATCCAAACTCCACTTCTGCCTGAATGGAGGAGTTTATGGACCGGTTGCCCAGAGATGTGGCAGTGATGGTGATATTCTCCTTTGCCCCGGGCTTGGTCGTCTTTACCTGGAGCTTGATCTCATGGGTGGCTCCGGGATCTAAAGGAAGGTCATAGGGCATGGAAAGGGGCTCGTCATCATCCAGCAGTACAACGGTCCAGCCGTCTGGCAGCGGCCCGGCATCGATTGAGGCAATATCTCTGAAAGAACCCAGATTATTTACTGCCAGGTTGAACTGAGCAATGTCTTTGGCGCTGGCCCTGAGCGAGGCGGACTTTGCATCTTCCACGGTCATGGCAATACCGTAGCTTTCCTGCTCAATGACCTGGATATTGAAGTCTATCCTCAAAGGAAGAGATGGCGGAGCGCCCTCCATCAAGTATAAGAATCCAGTGTAGATCCCAGGCTCTGTTTCCGGAGGTATGCCGATATAGATCTTGACCTCCTGCTCGTCCCCAGGAGAAAGAGGCTTATCTTCTGGTACATCGATGAAAATGAAGTCCCTGGCATTTCCAATCATCTCGGTTTTGTCGATCTTGTAGATGGTTGAGTCTCCGCCATTAATCAGCTTGAGAGTCCTCTCATCACCATCGCCGGGATGAAGAACGATATCAAATCGATCCTTATCTGGTGTCAGCTGGGCGGCACCGGCGCCGATCAGCAGGAACAGAATTACAAACTGGTATATCAGCCTCATCTCACTCACATGTCATGTGCTGGATTTTTGTAAAGTAAATATATCTTCTCGCTTTAAATCCTTTGCCTGGAGGATGGCGGGAGTATTGGTGCATCCTCGACCAGAGTGATTGGTCTGGACAGACTGGTTTATATCTGTTATGTGTGAGAACACCCATCTGGTGTGTGTCTTTGGACCGTGAGAAGGCAATCCTTGTGGCCACGCCCTTCAAGAAGCGGGGCAAGAAGAGCCTGAAGATCAGCGATTTCATCTTTGCACTATCCCTGGATCTGAAATGGGGATCTCCAGAGAAGGTGCGCGCCCTGCTCAGGGAGGCGGAAGCGGAAGGGATGGTAAAGATGGATGGAGAGATGGTGACAGCTACCTTTGAACTGGAGGCGGTGGATGTTCCCCTGGGCTTTCGGCCCTCCACAGAAGAGGGTATACTGGATCAGGGAATCAGGCTGATCACCTCTCAGACGGGAATGAGCAGAAAGGAGGTAATCGCCCTGGCCAATGAGAAGCAGGATTCGCTGAAGAAGTTGGTGGAGCTGGATGCTGTGGTTCTCTTGCTGGCAAGAGAGATGGGGATAGATGTTCACGATCTGGCAGCCAAGGCCTACGATAACCTTCTCGCTCGGGCCCGGAAATCCCAGGAAGGTTGAAGACAGCGATAGGATGACCCAGGGTCAGGTAATAGAGAATGGGATAATAAAAATCCAAAAGACAGTACAGGTAGATCCATATGGCAAGCATTACCCTCTATGAGCTGCTTGGAATTCCCAGGGAGCGTGCCGACGAGATTGCCCGCAAGGTGAGAGAGACCTTCGCCCAATCGGATACGCCCGGTGAGTGGATTGAGAGACTGGTAGAGGAGTTTGGAGTGGATAGAGATAATGCAGAGATATTTGCCTGCGGCTGGTTCGCCGGGAAGTATGCCGGGGTGTCAGAGATATTCAATGCGATGCAAAAAGAGATAGATATCATGGAGGAGGATAAAGCGGAAAAAATTGAGTTTGATGGCCGACATCCCGGACAGGATGGATATGCTTGAGCCTCGTCTTATTCGTGCTATTTCAGTTCCGGGGACAGTGAGTGCGAGCCGCCGGTAATCGCAAGCTTAATCTTCCATGGGAGAGTTTTTGGCGCTTATGACTCCCAGGGTCCTCTTTACAACATCTTACCGAAATAGCTCTGAGCCCTATGACTACATCGGGGCCAACACCCGGTCTTGGTTCAGATTTTACTGGCCGCGCATCCAATCATTCGGCCTGAGATTCCTGAAGCAGAACATACCTGAAATCGAGATTCTGGAGTTCCCCACCTGGGATGAATACAATAAAAAGCTCCAGGAGGGCTGGGATGTGGTCGGCCTCTCCTTTTACCTGAGCGAGACCCATGAAGCGATACAGATGGCAGAAGCTGCCCATAAAGCGGGCGCAGAGGTCTGGGCAGGGAACTACGGCGCTCTGACCACCGCCGTGCAGGACAAGTTCGACAAGATATTCGTGGGATATGCAGAGCATCAGCTGGCGCCTTATTTCGGCAGGCAGATAAAGGACATCATTCACCCTCCGCTTATCGAGTATCTGAATACGCCCTTCAATATCAAGGTGAACATATATGGAGTCCTTTTCACCACCCGAGGCTGCCCGGTGGGCTGCAAGTTCTGCCAGACCCCGGTGTTCTGCAATAAGCCCAATATAATCTCCCTGGAGAGCATCGAGAGGGTCCTTGCCTACTACAAAAAAATGGGCATAAGTGTGGTGATCATCGAGGATGAGAACTTCGGCTGCAATCGCCGCCATGCGGATGCTGTGGTAGAGCTTTTGGACAAGTATGAGATGGTCTAGGGGTGCATGGCCCGGGCCGATTATCTGAGAAAAAAGATCGATGATTGGGCTGACGCCCGGAAGAAGAACGGCAAACAGATATCCGGCTTTGGCGGGGCGGCTATCGGCATAGAGAACCTGCATCAAGAGCGGCTGGACGAAATCAAAAAGAAGGAAGGCACCGAGGAGATTCTGGAGACGCTGAGATTGCTGCAGGCTCGAGGCCTGGGGACGGTTGGCTACTACATGATCGGCTTTGAGGAGGACACAAAGGAGTCGCTAAAGGTGGACATAAAGAAGCTGGCTGCCCTCAAGCTGGATATAACCCAGATATGCGTCATAA
>JAXDAR010000216.1:0-3056 GCA_034679645.1 Methanothrix sp.
GCTCGGGGGGATTTGAACCCTCGACCACCTGGTATCTTCATGCAAAAATTTAAAAGCCAGACGCTCTGCCTAACTGAGCTACGAGCCCTCGCGGCCTGGCATGCCTCAAGCCTCATGTGCTGCACTGATTGAGGAATGAAGAGATCCCCCATAAAAGCTTTTTCCCTTGTGGGACTTACATCAGTCCCACTAGGCGAGCAATCTCCGATCCCACCTCGGAGGTGGTTGAGCTTCCTCCCAGGTCATATGTCTTTATTCGGCCTTCAAATAGGTTCTGCTCTATGGCCGAGACGATATCCGCAGCGGCTGCCGGCTGGCCCAGGTGCTCCAGGAGAAGAGCCCCTGCCCAGATGGTGGCCAGGGGATTGACCATATTCCGGCCCTTATACTTGGGAGCGGAGCCGTGAATGGGCTCGAACATGCTGGTGCCCTCCGGGTTGAGGTTGGCTCCCGGTGCCAGGCCCAGGCCGCCCTGGATCATGGCCCCCAGATCGGTGATTATATCTCCGAACATATTGGGGGCGACGACCACATCGAACCACTCCGGATTCTTGACAAACCACATGGTGATGGCATCAACGAAGTTGAAGTCGTGCTTGACCTCCGGATATCCTTTTGCCACATCCAGGAAGACCTCTCTCCAAAAGCCATAGATGTCGCTGAGCACATTGGCCTTGTCCACGCTGGAGACTTTCTGGTGGCGCTTGCTCGCCAGCTCGAAGGCGTACTTTATCACCCTCTGGCAGCCCTCCTGGCTGACCTCTCCTATCTGGTAGGCGATCTCCTCGCTGTCAGAGTCGATATCCAGGCCGAACTTGATGTTGTAGAGGTTACGGCGGATCTCGAAGTCGGCATGGCTCCTGCCCCTCTTTGCGCGACTGCCTATGCCGATATAAAAGTCCTCAGTGTTCTCGCGAACCACCACGAAATCGATATCCTTTGGCGTTTTATCCTTGAGGGGAGTCCAGACGCCCTCCAGGAGCTTGACCGGCCGGAGGTTGATGTACTGGTCGAGGTAGAATCGCATGGTGAGAAGGACGCCCTTCTCCAGCACTCCCGGCTTGACCCGGGGGTCGCCGATTGCTCCCAGGTAGATGGCCCGATAGCCTGAGAGTTCTTTGAGGGTCTCCTCGCTTATCAGTTCGCCCGTCTTCAGGTAGTGCTCTGCACCGATGGAGTAATCGATCCACTCTAAGGAGAAATTATGTTTGTCTGCGGCTGCTTGCAGCACTTTCTGGCCTTCGGCCACGATCTCCGGACCGATGCCGTCGCCACCTATAACTGGTACTTTGTAGTTCATGCCTTCACTCCGGACACCTGTCGTCTGGTATACTCCACCAGGCCGCCCGCATCCACGATCTCCCTTAAGAAATCCGGAAGAGGGGTGGTCTGGTAGGATTCATTGCGGGTTATGTTTTTTATCAATCCGCCCGCCATATCGATATCGATTTGGCTGCCGTCTTCGATCCTGTCCACATCCGGGCAGATGAATAGGGGCAGGCCTATGTTGATGGCATTTCTGAAGAAGATTCTGGCAAAGGATTTGGCCGCGACAGCCGAGATTCCCGCTCCCTTCAGTGCCAGAGGGGCGTGCTCTCGCGATGAGCCGCAGCCGAAGTTCTCGCCCGCCACCACGTAATCTCCTTTTCTGACCGCGGATGCCATCTCCGTTCGTACCCCTTCAAAGAGGTGTGTCGCCAGCTCCTCTGGGTCGTTTATCACCAGGTATCGACCGGGAATGATGGCATCGGTATCGATATCGTCATTGAACTTCCAAGCTCTGCCCGCCAAAATATCAAGCTCCCAATAGTGAACTACTTCCCAATGAGAATGAAGTATAATAAAGTAATGCACAGAGCATATGATCCTGTGGAGTCTCCAGGCGGCAGCGATATAGTCGAGGAGGGAATACAGGGCCCAATCCGGGATAGATCCGGTTGAGCCCGGACGGCGACGGGACCCGGAGGCATAATCTTTATCGCGGTGTGAATACTTGAGGCGAAAGGATTGGCAAGAGGCAGCAAGAGGCTTTGGAGGGAAATGGCGGTGATGGTGAGGGGAAAGGATTTTTGGTGGCCCAAAAAGATCGGAGCTATGAGGAGGGGAAACGAGATGGTCAGCTCTTTGTATGATGGGGTCATCTTGATAAATCAGGATGGAAATATGAGGAACCAATATAATTATTTTGAGGTGCTCAGACTTGATTGATCGCAGCAAGGTTCTGGAGGTATTGAGGGGATACGACCTCAAGAATCTTAGAATCGGGATGATAGCATCCCACTCTGCCCTGGATACGGCAGATGGCGCAGTGGAGGAGAATTTCAGGACTTTAGCGGTTTGCCAGGAGGGGAGGGAGAAGCCCTATGTCAAGTACTTCCGGGCGGAGAGGGACCGGAAGGGGAAGGTCATAACCGGCATGATCGACGAGGTGATGATGCTGAAAAAGTTCCCGGATGTGCTGGATCCGGAGAACCAGGATATTCTCAAGGATAAGAACACCCTTTTCGTCCCCAACCGCTCATTCACCTCCTACTGCGGTATCGATGCGGTGGAGGATCAGTTCATGCTCCCCCTTCTAGGCTCCAGAAACCTCCTCCGCTCCGAGGAGAGGGGCGACAAGAGGGATTATTACTGGCTGCTGGAGAAGGCGGGTCTGCCCTTTCCCGAGCCTATAGAAGCGGAAGACATCAACCAGCTGGTGATGGTCAAGCTGCCCCATGCGGTAAAAACCCTGGAGAGGGGATTTTTCACTGCTGCCTCCTATGAGGAGTACTGCCAGAAGGCTGATCTCCTCTTGCGCCAGAATGTGATCGACCAGGATGGGATTGAGCTGGCCAGGATTGAGCGCTATGTCATCGGGCCGGTCTTCAATCTGGACTACTTCTACTCCCCCATAACGGAGAGGATTGAACTGATCGGCATAGACTGGAGGTTTGAGACGAGCCTTGACGGCCACTGCCGACTGCCTGCGCCCCAGCAGCTGACACTCAATGAACAGCAGATCAATCCTGAGTACACCGTCTGTGGACATAACTCCGCCACCCTGCGCGAGTCGC
>JAXDAR010000217.1:0-7501 GCA_034679645.1 Methanothrix sp.
AAAATGCGATATCACCAATTAAGGGGATGAACAGCGCGGACGGTCAAATGTTGCTGGCGGACTATATCGGCAGGTATTGGGCAGGGGCGGAGGCCATTTATGCGGTGATTATCGCCATGACCTTTACCAGCGTGCTCCGGGGCTATGCAGCCATCGACGAGACGGCATACATGGACGTGGTCTATCCTGCCCTCTTCTGCTGCATCGCCTGGGGGATAGCAGACGGCTTATTCTATGTCTGGGAGAGAAGATACAACATCAGAATGGAAAATGAGATCATCGATCTCTCCCGCTCGCTGAAAAATAGGGATGAGGCAATACCTCTCATAAAAGAGCAGCTTGACGATACCATCCTCAGGAACATAAGAGATGAGAAGAGAATCGAATTATACCGGAGATTGATCGAGTATCTTGCCGACGGGGGCGTATCGAGGAGTCCGTCCAGAAATGATGCCTTCAATATAATTTTGGGTGCATCTCTCATCTCCACGGCGGCAGGAATTGCAGTGGTCGCTCCTTTCTTTTTGCTGGAGAATGTAAGGTCAGCTCTGAATGTATCCAATGTGCTTGGCATATTGATGCTATTTGTAATAGGATGGCATAGGACATACCAGAAGAGCACCCGTGACAGGATGATAATGGGATTTGGCACGGCCATCATCGGGATCGTAATTGCGGTTATAACCATATTACTGGGTGGATGAGGGCTTTTATGGAATCAATGCAAAAAAAAAGATTAGGGAAGGACTATATTAAACGAAGGATCGAATAGGTCGAGCATCCCTACAAATTTATCAAATACCGAGGCGTCTCCTTCCAGGATCACATTCTCTGGCGGAACAGAGGGATCGAGCGCCAGCCCTTCGAGAGTCCTGCGCGGCATATGGACAGTTAAGGCAGCATCATCCGCAGATTCATCGATCCAGTAGACGAGCACGCTGTTGTTGACCTGAATCAGTGCGCTCTCGCCGGTATCATTGATCATCAGGTTCATCCTGAAATCCTCGCCATCCGCCTTCTGGCTGTTCAGCCTGACTGATATGTAGTCCAGGAGCTGGTCCAGTGACATAGCAGACATAACATCTGCGGAGATCATGTTCATTCCCTGCACAGGCTCACTGCTGCGAAGCTCCATCGCTCCCACCAGATAGGCATCCCTGGCCGGACCCGATTCGGACTGATATCCGAGCTGCTCCAGGGCAGCAGCCTCCATCTCCCGCGCCTCTATATTATCGGGATCTGCAAAGACCAGGTAATTGGCGATGGTGGCCACCAGCTGGTAGTTTCCGGCATCATAATCCCCCGCAAGCTTATCCAGGACGGCATCCGCTCCTCCCATGTACTCGGTGATATTCCGGGCAAACTCCTCTGGAGGAAGCCGTTTCAGGTTGATGGGGTTGGCATCGTAGAATCCCAGGTATTTCTGGTAGGTGGCCTTCACACCCATGTAGATCTGGCCGTAGAATCCGTGCGTATACCAGTACTTCTGCAGGGATTGGGGAAGGACGATCATATTTGCGATCTCGTCCATGGTATAGCCCTTGTTGATCAGGTTCAGGGTCTGATCATTGATGTACTTGTACATGTCCCGCTGGTTTTCCAGTAGCTCTATGACCTTATCATTGCCGTACCTGGGCCAGTTGTGGGCGGTAAATACGACCTCTGCCTGATCTCCGTAAAGCCTTCGTGCCTCATCCAGGCATTCTGCCCAGGAGAGAGGATCTCTTACCTGTGCACCCCGCAGAGTCAGAATGTTATGCAGCGTTGCCACACAGTTCTCTGCCATGAAAAGCGCTTTATGATCCGGGAACCAGATGTCTATCTCCACTGGAGCTTCCGTATTGGTGCAGTAATGGAACTGCATATTGACTCCGTCGATGGTCAGGTTCTGGCCGGTCTCAGTGATATCTGTAGTCGGAGCGATGAGTGATGCCGATCCAAAGGGAGTGTATTTGCCCAGACCGTTATCCACAAGTCCCAGCTCATCATGAGCAAGCATGCCTCCATACATATACATGCCCCTTCTGTGCATGGCCGTCCCGGCATAGACGTTCTCGCTGATGGCGTGATCCATGAATCCCTCCGGGGCTATGATCGCAACCTCGCCTGATGCTACCTGTTCCTTGCTGATAACTCCCTTTACTCCCTGGTAGTGATCCGCATGGGGGTGAGAATAGATGACTGCCTTGACCGGATAATTCCCCAGTGATCTGTTAACCAGGTCCATGGCCGCTCTGGCGGTCTCCACTGTCATCATGGGATCTATGATTATCCAGCCGGTATCACCCTTGATCAGGCTCATTGATGTGAGATCATATCCTCTGACCTGGTAGATGCCGGGCACGACCTCGAACAGGCCGTTGATCTTGTTCACTCTTGCGTGCCGGTACAGAAGAGGGTTTATCGAAGGCGGACAGGTCATATTGTCCAGAAAAGAGAACTCTTCCATATTCCAGGTGGTGAAACCTGGATAATCAGAAGGTATGATCAGGGGACTGTCGGTGGCGATAAATCCTCTACTGGCAAAATCGAAGTCTTCCTGGTTGTTATTCCAGGCAGGAGAATTGTTGGCCAGCAGGTTGGCAGCGATGGTATATTCGGTTGCATCATTTCTCAGGTCAGCAGATCCTGCCCAAACAACTGAGATTTGGCTCAATGCGATCAATAAAATGGCAGCTGCTGTAGTTGCCTTAAAGCTCATATTCATTATCTCACTTCCGCAATTTTAAAATCAGATTAAAAAGATTCTCTGATTTATATGTTACAATATTTTCATTATTGTTCTGTAGATCAAAATAATTGAAGCTAATCAGCTCAATCTTTTGCCAAAACCTCCTGCGTCGGATATGTTATATTTAACTATTTAAGTTTAATCCAGATTCATAATCTCAAAGGCAAAGCAGGCAATGATATGCTTTTCTGCGGTCCGGGAGGCCCGGCAGGTGCAGGTTGCCTTGGGCGCATCTCGCCTGCGGGCGCAAGAGCGAGGGTGGGATGGTCATTAAATTATATTTTGCCAAATATGCCCTGGAAGGCGGGGATGGAAGAGAAAGCTATCCGGCCATCTTTGGATGAGATTGTCCAGTTCCGGGAGGGTGATATATAGACCAGGACCAGCGGAGATTGCGCCTTGCGCCCTAAAAAAACGGCTTCCCTTTGAGGTCACACCAGATAGGGAGACCAGCGGGATTTCCTGGATTTTCATTTGATACGCTATTTTATCGTATTCCGACTTTGCTCTTAATCACTGAGATATCACGTTCAATTCTACGTTGCCATTCTCGGCTGCCAACAAGATCCTCGCGAAGGCCCCTAATCTCCTCAAGTGTTTCCTTTTGGTTTTCAGCCATCGAGCCCATGTTTTCAGCCAACAAGCCTAATTTATCATCTATTGAACTTAATTTATTATCTGATGAGCTGGACCTTTCATTCATCTTTAGCATAAGAGGGATTGCCTTGTCTAACTGAACAAAAGAGCAAAACATCGCTAACTCGCTAGCTCGCCCTATATCTCCATCGTAAGGTTCAAAGGTTACTTCGGATACTCCGGCAAGTTCAGGTCTCTTCTCTGTGGCTACCTGTTTAAAGGCAGCTATTCTGCCTTCATCAGCTTCCACAAGGGCTATTACCTGTTGCTGGCCGTCTTCATCCCAGTTATAAACGGAAAGCCCAGGAATAGCCAGGTTCATGGCGTGTTTTAGAAGGAATACCCTATATCCCACATCATGCACTCTTGTGCCGATGATTAAGATTTTGAGCTTCATTTTAGCTTTCAGGTATAGTTTCGCTTCTATTTGGACGTTTCCCTGTCAAACAGAGACTGCAAAGTCGAGATGCCACAATTTTTTTATCTGCAAATCCAGACACACGCTAGCACATATTTTAAATAGTTAAAAGTTGAGTATATCTTATCTAAAAAAAGGAGATGATAGTCTCTGTTCTGGAGCGGCCCAGCAAGAGAATTGGAGCCACAGGCACTGGCAATACCGAGGATTTCCGAATTGCCTAAAATGCAGACTGATTTAAGGCACAATTTTAAAAATTTTTATTAATTTCACACGACCTGGAGGAATTGCAGAATGACCAAGAAAAGATCGAAAGAAAAAATAGCCGCCATGGTATCTATCGCTGTTCTCTTCTTTGTTTTGACCGGCGCTTTTGAATCCCTGGCCCTGGAAACGAATACGGACCGTCCTGGAATGGATTACAATAGTTTCGACCTCGCTGCTGCCAATCCGACTCTATGCGAGCAAGCCTGCAATGCCGATCCCAACTGCCGGGCCTTCACCTATGTCAAGCCCGGAATTCAGGGGGCTAACGCTCGATGCTGGCTGAAAAACGACATCCCTGCAGCCACTCCCAGCGATTGCTGTGTCTCCGGCGTCAAAGGCTCCACCGCTTCTCTAGACTTAACCGGCGTCTGGAACTGTGATGATGGCGGCAAGTACTATATCCGCCAGCTGGGAACTAATGTCTGGTGGTATGGCGAGCTGGATCCCAATATGCCCAACTGGTCGAATGTCATGCGCGGCAGCATAAGCGGCAATATGATCGACGGCGAATGGTCTGACGTACCCAAGGGAAGCGTTATGCAGTACGGCAATCTTGCCCTTCAGATAGAGTCCGATAATAAATTGGTGGCTCTCTCCAAGACAGGAGGCTTTGGCGGGTCGGTCTGGACGAGATAGAGCTGAGAGTCTATTAGCTGCGCTCCATCACCTGATCTCTTTTTTCTGGAATCGTGATTACGCTTATCGCTATATGCTGGCGGAAGACAGACGTTCAAATCCAACATCATTAAGAGCAGCAAAATGCTCTCTTTGCGGACGCGGGCAGGCCAGTCAGGTGCTGGCTGCTTTGCGTGCATCATGCCCGGGGGCACGAGTGCTATGCCTTTAATTTTATAATTTACTTAATATGCTCCAACCGGGCGGGATTGGAACGGTTTGGCACCCGTGCCATTGTCTTCCTAACTGAGATTGGATTCATTTCGGCCTGCATTTGCGTTTCAGCAATCCGCTCTTCCTGACCGTAGTGGTTTGAGGGAGAGGTTTTAGGAATACCCACATCACATTTATTTCTTCTAAAATGTATTACTTAGTGAGGAAATAATGAGCTATACCATTGAGGTCTCCAAGGACGTCTTCGAGCCCATAACCGATCTAGTCAAGATTGGCCTCTTAAGGATGAAAAGGAGGCTCTGAAGAATCTGGTCCTGGATCAGGCTAAAGCAAAGATCCATTACTTCGATTCCAGGATCCTGGAGATGAAGTCAAAATACAATATGAGCTATGAGGACTTCAAACGGCGTATAGAAACAAGGACGGAAGAGGAGGTCTTTGAAGAGTGGGATGACTATATCATCTGGGATGCCTGCGAATCAGCCAAAAACTACTGGCTGAAGGTGGATGTCATCGTACTGGTCGAGGAGCCGGGAAAGCAAGCGCTGCGTGCCAGAGCATCACTAAAGAATGGTTTTTTGCTGCATGTGAATGAGGTTCCTGGGAAGGGCTTCAGAAGCTACTCGTACCATTTGCATATATCGCAGCTTTTGATTATCGCGCACGGGCCATTTGCGCCCGAATCCCCTAGCAGGGATTATCCGCAGGAGTCCCCTCACGCTATGCCTATTTTGGTATATCACCTCTCAGGCTCACCGGGGCGATAGTTCCATGCAGTTTATCATCGACAAGAAGAGCACTGACGCGGACAATCCGTTTCACCTCCTCTGCCTTCGCATGGCGAAATAGATGCATTTCTCTGAAATGACATGTATGATAAACTACATATATGATTATCATACCTGTTAATTCCAAGGAGGAATACACATTTTAAAAAGGCCTGGCGTAATATTGGCTTTTTTTGTTTTTTTATTCGCTTTTGCAGCCTTTGATTGCCTTTCCGCAGAGAATGATGATTCTCCGGATGCATCAGAGGCCATAGCGGCAACAGAGGGCCAACCCTCTGGCCAGATACTGGCAGCCGATGCCAAAAGCAGCACCGGCTCGGTTGAAAACTCCGGCCGGGAAATGGTAACGAACAGAAGAAAGGTATTAACAGAGAGCTCAACTTTGGCCGATGTGGCAAATGAGGACGTCATATCGCCCCAAAAGGAGACCGTTCTGGTCATCCAGTCTGCAAACAACGAATCGCAGCTCGCTTCCAAGGATGGCTCTTGCGAGGGCCAGAAGATCGGCCTGACCTACAAGGACTCCGTCGCATGCTACCCGGAGAGGGTCCAGCCGCCCAAGGGGGCTCCCAATGTGATTTACATCGTCCTCGACGATGTGGGATTCGGTCAGATGGGCTGCTTTGGCGGTCCGGTCCAGACTCCCAATATCGACCGGCTGGCGGAAGGCGGCCTGCGCTACAACAACTTCCATACCACCGCCCTCTGCTCTCCATCCAGAGCCTGCTTCATCACCGGCAGAAACCATCACTCCACAGGCATCGGAGCACTTACGGATATGGCAGTGGGCTTCCCGGGATACAATGGAAACCTCTCCCATAACACGGCAACCATAGCCGAGATGCTCCAGTCATCAGGCTACAACACCTTTGGCCTGGGCAAGTGGCACCTCGTCTCCTTTGCAGACATAAACTACGACGCTTCGTTTGAAAACTGGCCCACCAGCCGCGGCTTCGATCGCTTCTACGGATTCCTGCCTGCTCAGACCAATCAGTGGTACCCGGATCTGGTCCAGGATACCACCCATATCGACCCGCCCGCCACTCCGGAAGAGGGGTATCACTTTTCTGAAGATCTGGTGGATCATGCCATGAAGTATATCGATGACCAGCAGTCGGCAGGGCCCGGCAAACCCTACTTCATGTACCTGGCCTTTGGAGCCTGCCATTCGCCCCATCACGCTCCCAAAGAGTACATCGATAAGTATGCCGGCCAGTTCGATCAGGGCTGGGATGCGGTGAGAAACGAGACCCTGGCCAGACAGAAAGAGATGGGCATCGTTCCCGAGAACACAGATCTTCCCCCGCGCAATCCAGGGGTGAAGGCCTGGGACAGCCTCTCAGATGATGAGAAGCAGCTATTCGCCCGCATGATGGAGGTTTATGCCGGGTTCCTGGATCATACCGATGAGCAGATTGGCAGGTTGATCGAGTATCTGGATGAGACCGGCCAGCTGAACAATACCATGATCATCCTGACCTCAGACAACGGCGCCAGCATGGAGGGAGGTATGAATGGTTCGTTCAGCGAATACCTGATGCTCAATCTGATGCCTGCAGAGAACGTCAGCTTCCTGATGAGCAAGATCGACGAGCTGGGAGGGCCCATGACATTCAGCCATTACCCAGAAGGCTGGGCCATGGCCGGCAACACCCCATTCAAGCTCTACAAGCAGTGGACCCACGAAGGTGGGGTGCATGACCCATTGATCATATACTATCCAGATGAGATCACCGATCAGGGCGGAGTTCGCACCCAGTTCACTCATGCCATCGATATCGTGCCCACAATCCTGGAAGTGGTAGGAGTCGA
>JAXDAR010000218.1:0-11399 GCA_034679645.1 Methanothrix sp.
AGGCTCATGGCGAGCCGGAGGTCAGAGGAGGGGAGGAAGAGGATCCGCCAGTTGTACCTCTCAACCATGATTTTCGTCATAGGGTTCATGGTTGTCAGCGTCATTTAATTGGTGGTCATAGCCCGATCTGTACCATAGATTTATATATCGTTGAATGACGACTGTTGTGCGGGCGAAAGTCGACCACAACCATCACGACCATCTTTTCCTCCTACCTGGTTTCTAATCGACTTTGCCCAACCCTCCCATTTGTATTGCCTTGAACTGCCCTCTGCCACTTCCTTAAGCTCAAAAGATCTTCGAATTTAAAAAATAAAGTTATATGGATCTGCCCCGGTGTCCGGTACACTAAAGTAGGCTCCAGGACTGCCGTCCCTAACTCTCCCGAAGTCTGTGAACGTCTCGTTTTCAAGGATTGTACTTGCCATAAGCATCCTCGTTGCCATCCCATTAGTAGCCCCAGCAATGAATGTCCCGTTTCCTGAAGCTGATTCTGTGGATCTTATCCAGGCCAATGTGATTGGATAGTACTCGAAGGTTGGACTGGCGGTCAGAGCAATTTGGCGATACCCTGCAGTCGATGCATTTGCATCATCAATGCCCTCCAATCGCATGGCCGCATATGTAGCATTGCTCATCTGATCTCGAGAATAAGATAGTGCTTCTATCAGGCTTCCGGAGATAAAATCCGCTTGATTGTAGGCTTGAGCATGTGGTATTTCGTATGGCTCATCATTTGAGACTTCGCCATGTGAATACAGGTTCTCCAGATATGCATCCGATGCACTTAAATTAGCTATCGACTTGCTTGCATTCGTGCCTGAAGCGATCAAAGAGCTTGTGAGGCTCTCTGCATTTAAGGCTCCAATAATCTGGTCTGAGCTTACATATTTATGCTTGTGGAAACCCTCTTCCGGATTAAAATATGAGCCACTGGATGCATCCAACATGCTCGAATAACCAGTAAATGCACAATTAAGCAAGGAATTCATTTGGATGACTCTATCTCCATCAGCGTTCGCGGCGGTAATATATGTTTCAAAATCGCTTGCATTTGAATCCGCAGCAGACCAGCCTGCAATGGCATTTCCTGTAGCCTCGATATAGCCGTTAGAATTATAATTATAACCTGAGCCTGCACCTGCTACATTGTTGTAACCGTTGACTGTACCGCTTGTTAAGGATGTTTCTAGCGCGGCTTTATTTTCATCCTTTTCCGCAGCCAAAACTTGCGTCTTAAATTCATTCGAAGTTATGTTGCCCGTATTCTGCCATGCAGAAGTCCAATTAACGCTTCCATGACTGCTGTAGGAACCATCGGAATACGATTCTGTGTATGAGCTCGAATCTATACGGGCTTCATTGCTATAATTGTTAATGGTCCCCTCCAGCATTGATGTTCTTAGGACTGCAGTGTTTCCATCTGAATTAATGGCGGAGGCCTCTGACTCAAATAACATCGCTGCTGCGGAAGGCTTTTTACCCATGTTTGGTCCTCTCCCTATTGCACCTGCTGATTGGTTCACATATATTGCATGAGAAGCACTAGACCAGTAATAGTTTCCATCATCCCAGGAATAGAAATCTGTATGTCTTCCCGCTTCACTGAATAGCTCACTGATTTGTCCGTCCGTCACCACCATCTTGGAATTTACCTGGGATACAGTTGGAAGGGATGAGTCTTCTGAGGCATAAGTGGCCTGTGAGCTGGATTCAACCATCTCTCCAGATGCAGCATCTGCTCTCTGCCAGGCGACAAATATCTTATCGCCAAACTCGTTTATCAGTTTAGCATTGGCATAATTCTCGTATCCCTGAACAGATCCTTCAATAATTCTCAGCTCCACCTTAGCGCTATCTCCCTCTGAGGTAATGGCTTGCGATCCTGTCTTTATCAAATCTGCATCCTTTACGCTCAAGGTCTCAGAGGCTTCGGCAAAGCCCATGGCAGGAGAAACGGAGAGATGAACTTTCTTTGCCTTCTCCAGGTCAACCGACAGAATAGCCTTATTCCCTTCTGAATCGGGATACTCATAAGTATGGTTGAACTTCTTGATATTGCTTCCAGAAAAGACCGTCTCCAATCCCATATTGTCCAGTAGTATACTTCCGCTGATGCTGGATGATTCATCCGCCTGTACATCGAACTGGCTCGATACACCATTGCTCGACGCCCCAAAGCTTATGCCATAAGCCGACTGGCAGCTGCAGGAGAAGAGAACAATAAGCCCAATGAGCTTGATTGCTGTATTTGTCATATGTACCCACCACAACTTTTTGCTTGATTAATCGGAATATTACTTTATATTACTTATAAATACCGACAATCAAATTTAACTCCATTATATTTTTTACGAATATCTATGGCACCATTCTGGATATGGATATGCCAACCAGATAATGCATTATTATCCGAATCATCATAAATGCATGCTGCAAAAGCAACTCAGGTTGAAGGGTTTGAATAAAAATAGAAAGATATGAGGTGTCTGCGCCTCACCAGAACTCGGGCTCCTGCCACTGCTGGCAAGGTACGATGGACCTCAGATACTCAATACCAATCAGTTGAAGGGTTTTATTCTCTCCTAAACCCAGCCTCGGGTCTTCATGGCATCTACCACCCTGGCCACGGCCACGGTGTAGGCTGCCTGGCGCATGTTGATATTGTACTGCCTGGAGGCGGCCAGGACGCCCTGATAGGCCATAGTCATCCTCTCATCCAGCCTCTGGTAGACCTCTTCGAATGACCAGCAGTAGCGCATGATGTTTTGCACCATCTCGAAGTAGGAGACAGTGACTCCACCGGCATTGGCCAGGAAGTCGGGGATGACATGCACCTTGTTTTTAAAGAGGATCTCATCTGCCTCCGGTGTGGTGGGGCCGTTGGCCAGCTCTAAAATGATCTTGGCTTTGACATTTCCGGCATTCTCTCTGGTTATGACGTTCTCCAGAGCGGCAGCGATGAGAATGTCCACATTCAGCTCCAATAGCTCCTCGTTGCTGATCTTCTTGGCATCGGGAATATTGGCCACAGTGGAGGTCTCCGCCTTTACGCTCGCCGCCTCGGCCGGCTCTATTCCGGCGGGGTTGAAGGCACCGCCCTTGGAGTCGCTCACCGCTACCACTTTGCTGCCGAATAGCTCCTTGGCCAGGCTATGGGCAAAGCTGCCGGCATTGCCGTATCCCTGAATGGCTATTGTGGCCCGGGAGAGGTCGATGCCGAATTCCCTTGCCGCCTCCCTCAGAGCATACATTCCGCCCCGGGCGGTGGCATCGCTTCTGCCGCAGGAGCCGCCCACGCACAGAGGCTTGCCGGTGATGCAACCGAAGTTGTTCGAGCCGGTCAGTTTTGAGTACTCATCCATCATCCAGGCCATCATCTGGGGGGTGGTATAGACGTCCGGCGCAGGAACGTCCCTCTCCGGTCCGATGTTCTGCCAGACCATATCCACATACCCCCGGCAGAGCCTCTCCTGCTCTCCAACAGAGAGCTCTTTGGGATTGCATATCACTCCCCCTTTGCCCCCGCCCAGGGGCAGGCCGAGAAGGGAGGTCTTCCAGGTCATCCAGGCGGCCAGAGCCCTTACGGTGTCAATGGTCTCATACGGATGGTATCTTATGCCGCCCTTGCAGGGGCCCAGAGCATCGTTATACTGAACCCTGTACCCCTGGAAAATCTTCATGCTGCCGTCATCCATGCGCACGGGAATCGATACGTGATACTCTCGCCGGGGGTGGCGGAGGAACTCATGCACCCCTGGATCGAGGTTCAGGATATTTGCACAATCATCAAGCTGTTTTTGAGCTATCTCAAAAGGATTCGATTTGGACATTATATTGCATCTCCATTCCGCATTTACCCAAATCTTTATTTGTGACCTGGTGGAGGGAAATGTCCATCGTTGCCTATTTAAGTATTATGGGTTAAATTTATAAGCGATGAAAAAAGGCGGAATCGAATTGTCGATCTATTTAAAGATATGCTGTAAATAAATTGCAGAAAAGAAATGGGAAAATTGGAGTATGAATCGAGTTAATATGAAGCTTTATGAATGTGGAATTTATGAAGAAATCAGAAGTTATCTTAATGAATAAATATTTAAAGTTCATGATCCCCGCCCCCTGCCGGGATTGCTGCATCGCAGGAAGGCATCTTCCGCCGGGAGAATAGAGTTATGAAAAGATATGCAAGGATCGCAAATAGAGATATTAATAGCGCGAACAGAGCGCCCAACAACAGTCGCGCCACAGTGAGAAGAGGGAGATAGATGAAGATAGTCATAGTGGATTATGGGATGGGAAATCTGTTTTCCATATACAACGCCCTGGATTATGTGGGCGGCAATCCTGAGATTGTCCGCGATCCAGGGGATTTGGCCGGTGCAGGAGGCATCGTTGTCCCGGGGGTGGGTGCTTTTGGCAGTTGCATGAATCAGCTCTCCCGATTCTCGGCCTCTCTTTTATCATGCTACCAGCAGGGAGTCCCGATCCTGGGCATATGCGTGGGCATGCAGGTCCTCTTCCAGGAGAGTGAGGAGAGTCCGGGCGTGCCGGGCGTGGGCTGGATAGAGGGAAAGGTCGTGCGCCTGCCGGATGGGATGATGATCCCCCAGATGGGCTGGAACAGCCTTTCCATCAAGCGCCCATTGGATATTCTGGATGGCATCAATGATGGGGACATGTTCTACTTCGTCCACTCCTACTATGGCGATCCTCGGGACAGATCGGTAGTGGTAGCCACCACAGATCATGGAGTGGAACTGGCAGCAGCAGTCGGCAAGGATAACCTCTTTGCCACCCAGTTTCATCCCGAGAAATCGGGTCCAAAGGGCTTGAGAATCCTGGAGAACTTCGTGAGGTCTACGAGATGCTAGCCAGAAGGATTATCCCCTGTCTGGACTGCGACCTGGGAGTCCCCGGGGGCAGAGTGGTCAAGGGGATCGAGTTCAAGCAGATCAGATATGCCGGGGTTCCTTGGGAGCTGGCCGGCCAGTACTATCGGGACGGTGCGGATGAGATCGTCTTCCTGGATATCACCGCCTCCAGCGAGCGGCGGGAGACCATGACCAGCGTTATAAAGAAGACATCGCTCTCGGTCTTTGTGCCCCTGGCCGTGGGCGGGGGGATCAGCAGCCTGGAGCAGGCAAGGGAGGTCTTCAACGCCGGTGCGGATAAGGTCACCGTGAACACCTCCGCCCTGAAGCGGCCCGATCTCATCAGCGAGATCGCCGGCAGATATGGAAACCAGGCGGTGGTGCTGGCTATAGATGCCAAGAGACGCTATTCACAGGGGGACGGCAGAATTATGGTGCAGACGGAAGAGGGGCCCTGCTGGTTTGAATGCTCTTATTACGGAGGCAGGGAGTTCACGGGAATCGATGCCCTCGCCTGGGCCAAAAAAGCAGTCTCCCTGGGGGCAGGAGAGATCCTCCTCACCAGCATGGACCGGGACGGCACCAAGCTTGGCTTTGACATCCCCCTCACTGCGGCAGTGGCGGGAATGGTCCGGGTGCCCGTGGTTGCCTCGGGAGGTTGCGCCAGTGCCGAGCATATGCTGGAGGTCTTTCAAAAGACCGATGCCTCTGCTGCTCTGGCTGCAAGCATCTTTCACTTCCAGGAGTGCAGCATCAGCGATGTAAAGGCATATTTGATGGAGAATGGGATTAATGTGCGGATATGATTGTGGATAAGAGATCCGAAGTGGGACGATGGTTCGGGTCGATTGCTGCGCAAGATTTATCCGCTGTTCTGGAGATGGAGCCGAACGAGGTGAATGAGCAGAGATGAGGTACATAGAGCTCTCAAAGGCCCCCTGCAACCAGACCCTGGAGATTCATTCCGTTAACGGCGAGTACGGCTGGGAGAGGAGGTGTGAATCCATGGGGATCAGAAAGGGTAGCCACGTGCGCAAAATAACCTGTCATCCTTTTGGCGGGCCGGTGGTAATCGAGCTCAATGGATCGAAGATCTCACTTGGGCGGGGAATAGCCGCAAAAATAGAGGTGGAGGTGCTTTCGTCTCCTGCCGGAAAGATCAGGATCTGAAAGCCTCATCCTCTGATAGAGCAATATTTGATCCCGGATATTTTATGTTGATATGAGCTGCTTGAGCCTCTGGATGCTCTCCATGGCCTGAGCGGACTCATGCAGCTTCTCTTCTTCGAAATGCTTTATGACCTCTTCAATGCCCGCCTTCAGTGAGTAGACCTTCATCGGTCTTCCTTTGCCCTCGCGTTTGATCTCCTTCTCCTCAATCCAGTTGTTGTCGCGCAGGGTTCTCATGGCGATGCTAACCTCCGGCTGCCTGA
Organism: Methanothrix sp.; assembly: GCA_034679645.1. Classification (GTDB taxonomy): domain Archaea; phylum Halobacteriota; class Methanosarcinia; order Methanotrichales; family Methanotrichaceae; genus Methanothrix. The sequence goes on from JAXDAR010000218.1 coordinate 6,308, forward strand.
GGTCGGAGCCCATCTCTATCTCCCTTGAAGAGGCCTCATCCACATTGGCCAGAAATGTGATAAGGGTTGCTACATTGCGGGGCACTCCCAGGGAGCGGAGCGTCTCCACGAATTCCATATCCTTGTCATCCAGGATCTTTACTGTCGACTCTCTCATAATCGTCACCATATTTTTCTTGTCACTAATACTTAATGATATAAATAATTTGTTTTGAAAGGCTTGGTCTTTTAATTTTTCTAATTTAGACTAATACTTTAGATAATAAGTCAAAAAGCAATCAATATTTGCAAATAGGCGGTTATCGAGAACAAAATAGGCTGGATTAAGAATTTATAATTATCAAAATTTTTTGGGAGGACTGAAGCCCCTCTTGAATTGGAGCCCTTTTTAGGCCATTTTGCGAAAGGAACTGCAGAATTGAGTTAAATAATTAATTTAGGGAGAATAATTTAGTATAAGTTTGAAATTTTATTTATAATCACAAGTTAATCAATCCCGACATGGATATATGCCGTGAAGGCCTTCCCTTCCTCATGATAGCCATCGAGATTGGCAAAAGGGATCTGGATGAGCTGACAAAGACCGAGGTCAAAAACCTCCCTGGAGCGTTATTCTCTGGAGCCAGTCCACTGCTCAAGCCCTTCATGAATAAGCTGGAGGTTCTCTTGCCTCAGGAGAACAGGGGGCGGGGGGATAGCTATGTGCTCTGCGCCCTTCACTCCCATATCGATGAGGTGCATGCCGACCAGGGCCAGATCGTTGTCAAGAGCGGCGATAAAGTGGTCCGGATTCGTCGCGAAGAGCTGGCGGAGCTGATGGAGGAGCGATATCCGACCACCGGCCACCAGCGCCTCAACCTCCCCGGTCTGCTGTTTTTGCAGAGCGGCCCGGCACTGCAGGCCGCCAGCGCCATGATCCTCCGCCGGGAGCACAAATTGCGTATCCATGATGGCCGCCGGACCATGCGCTACATCTTCCACATGGGTGTGGTGACGCTGGATGCGGATAAAGAGAAGATAAATATCGGCTTTGACCTGGAAAGGCTGCCAAAGAAGGCAGATGGCACCTCCACTCTGCAGTAGGCCAAAGCCAAATCCCGCCCTCAGAAACCGGATTTCTGAACCTTTTCGGGATCAGTTCAGAATTCCAGGTCTATGTTATCAGATGGCGCAGCTCCCAGAGAAGCTTGGGATTCAGGCGGAAGAGCACTCGCAAGAGGCCTTGCAAGTCCATCTTGGACATATCCTCCTTTGCCAGAGAGCCGATCAGCATATCCAAGTCCTTATCGGTCAGCTTAACAAAGAACTCCTTGAACTCCAGGCTGCGAGACAGGTGCTTGCCAATGCTCTCTCGCCAGCGGTCCTCATACTCTTTCAGCCCATCTTTTCTGACGTTGCCGGAGGCGATGGCTTTGGCTGCCACCTCTGCCGCGATCACCCCGGCCTGCATGGCATTGAGGATCCCTCCACCGGTCAGTGGATCGGTCTGGCGAGCGGCATCTCCCACCAGCATCATGCCGTCGGCAGTGGTCGATTCGATGGGCCCGGAGCAGGGATCCCCGCCCACCACCATCTCTACGATCTTGCCATTGGGAAATTGGGTTTTGGTGAACTCCCGCAGCAGACGGATGGCTTCACCGGGCTTGCACCGGCTTCCCAGCACCCCCAGGCCGATGTTGGCCAGCTTCTCCCCCTTGGGAAAAGACCAGGCGTACCCGGAAGGAGCAATGCTGTTTCCCAAATAGAACTTGGTATAATCCTGATCGATTCCCGGATCCGAGACCAGGAACTGGGCGCAGGACTCTATATCCTTGAGGTTGAGGGTGGTGTCGATCCCCGCCCAACGACCCACCTTGGACTCCACTCCGTCCGCACCGATGATGATCGGGGCCTCGATCTTCAGGGGATCTCCCACCTGCAGGGCATTAACGCCATAAGGAACGCCATCTTTCGTCAATAGGCCGATGGCGCGGGTCTTGACCAGCACTTTTGCCCCGGCACGGGCGGCATTCATGGCCAGGCCGCGGTCGAAGACCTTTCTCTCCAGAACGTAGCCCACCTCGCTGCCGCTCCTGTCCTCGGACATGACTATGCTGCTTCCGTCGGGGGAGTAGATCATAGCCCCTTTGACCTCTGCGGCGATCCACTCCGTTTCCGGCTTGACCATCTGCAAGAGGGACCTCTTGCCCACGCCCTCAGCGCATCGCACCGGGTCGCCGATCTCCTGGCGCTTCTCCAGCATGACCACATCAAGGCCGGCGTCTGCAGCCGTCTTTGCGGCCATGGAGCCGCCCGGCCCCGCTCCCACCACAATCACATCGCATTTCATGCTCCGACCTCCAGCGCTCCCACCGGACATATCCTGGTGCAGATGCCGCACTCTTTGCAGTCTGCGGAGATCTCAAGCCATGTTTCCACCAGCTCCAGGGCACATGTCGGGCATACGCTGACGCAGGCACCGCAGTAGCAGCACTTGTATCTGTTGACGGTAAGCAATAAATCACATCCATTTTTAATATTTTATTTCAAAGTCATTATAGCCTTTGGCCTCGATCTCCGAAAGCTCAATTCCCAGGACCACAGAGCCGGAAGGGCCGGATTTCAAAGCTTTTAACATCTCTCCTACCTGCCTTCTTTCTCCCTCCAGCACTGCCTCCACTCCTCCTCCGGGGATATTTCGCACCCAGCCATTGACCCCCAGGGATTTGGCCCGGTCGCGGGTAAAGGCGCGGTAGTAGACTCCCTGCACCAGGCCGGAGACTCTGACGTGCACCGACATCATCTATTTTGCTCCAGTCACCAGATCTTCTAAAGCCTTACGCTGATCCTTTGCTTTTATTATCCCCGATGCCAGCAGGACGCCCTCTGATCCCAGATCCAGAGCGCTTTTCAGATCCTCGCCGTGGGTTATCCCCGCGCCGCAGAGAACTCCCACCCGGGGGGCGATCTTCTTGACTGCGCTGACCGAATCGCTGACCACGGCGGGATTGGCCTTGGATACGGGAATTCCGCTTCCTATCAACTCCGGAGGCTCCACTGCCACATAATCAGGTTCTAGAGCTGCCGCCGCCCTGGTGGTGGCCACATTGTTGGTGCAGATGATGCTCCTCAGGCCAAAATCGCGGCAGGCAGAGAGGGACGCTTCCATCTCCGCCAGTTTGATCCTTCTCTCGGAGTGATTTATGAGCGAACCTGCCGCGCCCGCTGCCTTCAGGGAGGCAGCAGTTACGTGGCCGGTAAAGCCGCCATAGCCGACGCCGTCCACATGCTGGGCGAAGACGGGGATTTTGACCTCCTGGGATAGAGCATGGATGTCTGCCGTCTGGGGTGCTACTATCATCTGCACAGAATAGTCTTTTGCGATCTCCTCGCAGATCTCGGCCAGGCGCAGGGCCTCGGGGCCGGTTGACTCACGGTAGGTCTTGAAGTTGAGCACAATTATGGTCATTTTCTTCCTCGCACCCTCCGGTGCGATCTCAGTGAACATATATATTTTGCCTGCACTCTTCTCTCATGTTGCGGTAATGCTTTTCATAAACCTGGATGGCGGCGCATTCCCCACAGGTCTTCATCATTATCTTACCGCGAAAGATGAAGGCAATCAACGGCAGCATTCCCTGCGCTTCTCTGTGAATCAGGTGATAGAGCAGTCCTTCGGGCTGGGAGTAGTCCAGGATTACCGGCTCAATATCTTTGTGCTCAGTGACAAATTCGTTCAAAATCGGCTGGCAGCGCTGACAGATGGCGCAGTCCTTTCTGCCTATGAACAGCAGAACCAGACCCTCTCTTCCGGCAATCTCCTCTCCCAGGGCGAATGCCGGTCCATAAGAATCCTGCAAAAAAGAGGTCACAATATCTGAGGCCTCATCCTCTGACAGCAGGTATTTCGCCGCCAGCTCCCGTTTCATCTCTTCTTGCCTGGTGGCCAGGAACTCCTGCGCCAGGGATATGAGGTCCATGGAAGGGGCCAGGTCATTCATCTTCTCGGCCATTTGATCTTTCCAGGAGATGAACCTTTCTTATCCTTTCATCCTTTCGTCTTTTCTTATAGATCGTGAATTACCTTGATTCTGAGCTTGGAGAAGTCCTCTTTGATCTCCACTAAAAAGCCCATGCCGTCGAATATCTCCTCCAGTTCCTTGAGCACGAATTTCTTAGGGGCATCCGAGCCGAAGATGAGGGTGAACTCGTTCTTGCCGGTCTTATTCATGGTGAAGAGGTTGCATATCTCCAGCCGCCGGAGGATGGTCTCGGCATTGAAGAGTTTGTGCTTGAACTGCTCGGCATGAGCCCGGCTGACCTCTTTATGCAGATTCCAGAACTTCTCTTTTTCCGGGTGGGTCTCGATGAAGCTAAGAAACAGTATCCAGTGGTCGATATCGAGGATGACGTGCTCCCCGGCAGCGAGCATTTCCGCATGGGTGTAGACCTTGTTGTCCTCCGCGTACTCAAAGAGCATCTTATGTTTGCCAAAGAACTTCAAAGACTCTCGCATCAGTTCGCTCTGGGACATGTTCGAGTCCTCTTTCATCTTCTTGAACAGGCCTGCTGTCTCTTCGTCCAGTGCTATGGTGATCCTTTCCGGCGACTTCATTTCATCCTCTGCGATTTCCCTGCTCGATTACTGCTCAATTCCTGCCCGATGCTTCCGCCAATGCTTCCGCCCAATATCTCTGTGCTTATGCTATATTACCTTTTTCTGGCATTAGCTTTTTATATCAATGCCGGAAGACGTTTTCCTTAGCATTGCTTATTAATCTATTCTATAGTCTGTTTCCAGTCACAAATCCTTGCGGCAATCGATCCGGCCAATCGCACCCTGCGAACCGATATTGTTATATTCAAATGAGAAGTGAGAGCTTATCATGGACTCATGGATGAAGGATAGGGTTAGATATCCCGAAAAGGACAAAGAGAAGCTGGAGAAAGGGTCGGGTTACGTCAAGGTCTGGACGCTGCTGGCCAACTGGGTCTACAGGGTCATATCCTGGTAGCCCGGCTTTTTCACAGGCAATCAATATCAGCATATTTTTTTTATCCTTTCTTAATGGAATCCATTTTGTTCATGAACGAGATCATTTCTCTCGTCGTT
>JAXDAR010000219.1:0-16311 GCA_034679645.1 Methanothrix sp.
GGATGGTGGTGATATAGGGCACATGATAGTCCACAGCGCTCCGCCGGATCTGATAGCCGTCTTTGACCGACTGCTTGGTGGTGGGGGTGTTGATGATCAGCTTCACCTCTCCCCGCTTCATGTAGTCCAGCACATTGGGACTGCCGTTATAGATCTTCTGCACCCTTTCCACCGGAACTCCCGATTTTGATAGATACTCGGCGGTATTGTCCGTGGCGATTATCTCCAGGCCGGCATCGACAAGCTTTCTTGCCGCCACCGCCACCGCCGCCTTGTCCTCGTCTTTGACCGATATGAAGACCACTCCCCCCAGGGGAAGGGGATTGTAGGCGGACAGCTCCGCCTTGAAGAAGGCCAGACCCAGTTGGTAGTCTATGCCCATCACCTCCCCCGTGGACCTCATCTCCGGGCCCAGGAGGGCATCCGCCCCGGGCAGCTTCTCGAAGGGCAGCAAAACCTCTTTGACCGCCACATAAGGCACCCTGGGCTCCCGGGTGTACCCCTGCTCGACCAGCGACTTGCCAATCATCACATTGGCGGCGATCTTGGCCAGAGGCAATCCGGTGGCCTTAGAAACGAAGGGTATGGTCCGGCTGGAGCGGGGATTGGCCTCCAGGACATAGACTGTGCCATCCTTGTAGGCCATCTGCAGGTTCACGATGCCTATCACTCCCAGGCCCAAAGCGATCTTGCGCACGTAATCCCGCACCACCTCCATGACCACTCCTGGCAACGTCTGGGGAGGGATGATGCAGGCGCTGTCCCCTGAATGGATGCCTGCCTCCTCGATATGCTCCATGATGGCCCCGATGAGGACATCCGTCCCGTCAGAGACGGCATCCACATCGATCTCCACCGCATCCTGCAGGAAGTCGTCGATCAGGACCGGGTGCTCCCGCGAGACCCGGACCGCCTCCTGCATGTAGACATCCAGCCCCTTCTCATCATAGACGATCTCCATCGCCCTGCCACCAAGAACATAGCTGGGCCGCACCAGTACCGGATAGCCAATCCTGGCAGCCACCTCCCGCGCCTCCGCCGGTGAAAACGCAATGCCCGCATCGGGCTGGGGAATGTTCAGCCTGGTCATGAGGGCATTGAACCTCTCCCGGTCCTCAGCCAGATCGATGCTGTCGGGCGAGGTGCCCAGGATCTGAGTCTTCAGTCCCCGGCGGGCGATCTCCTTTTCCAGAGGGAGTGCCAGGTTTATGGCCGTCTGGCCGCCGAACTGCACCATCAGGCCGTAAGGCTCCTCCTTCTCGATGATGTTCATCACATCCTCTAATGTGACCGGCTCGAAGAACAGCTTATCCGAGGTATCATAATCGGTGGATACGGTCTCGGGATTGTTGTTGATGATATGGGCCTCGATACCCTGCTCTCTCAGGGCCAACACCGCATGAACGGTGCAGTAGTCAAACTCTATCCCCTGGCCGATTCTGATGGGCCCTGAGCCCAGGATGAGAACCTTCCGGCGGTCGGAAGCCACCAGTTCGCACTCGGTATCGTAGGACGAGTAATAATAGGGAGTGGTGGCCTTGAACTCCGCTGCACAGGTGTCCACCATCTTAAAGGTGGGAACAATCCCCAGGGATCGGCGCAGATCGCTTATCTCCTCTCTGCTCCGTCCCACCATCTCTCCGATCTGCTCATCAGTAAAGCCCATCCTCTTCGCCCGACGCAGGATCTGGGGATCTATGCCCTGAGCTTGATCCTGAGAATGATCCTGAATATGATCCTGAATATGATCCTGAATATGATCATGAGGATGATCCCGGCCCATTCCCATCTTTCGTATCTCCTCCTCCATGCGGAGGATGTTCTCCATCCTGTGGAGGAAGTAGGGGCCAATGCCGGTGATATCCGCTATCTCCTCCGGACTGGTCCCTCTTCTCAGGGCCTCATAGATGGCATACAGCCGCTCGTCAGTGGGATTTGCCAGCAGGCTCCGGAGCTCCTCCTCCGTCCAGGGGGCGTACTTTCCCCGGTATCCCAACTCTTTGTCGATATCCAAAGATCGGACCGCCTTCATGAATGCCTCTTCGTAGCTCCTGCCGATGGCCATCACCTCGCCGGTGGACTTCATGGCAGTGGTGAGGGTCTTGTCCGCCCGCACAAACTTATCAAAGGGCCAGCGGGGGATCTTGGCCACCACATAATCCACCATGGGCTCGAATGAGGCCGGCGTCTCCCGGGTGACATCATTTCTGATCTCATCCAATGTCATGCCGATAGCGATCTTGGCCGTCACCCGGGCGATGGGATAGCCAGTGGCCTTGGAGGCCAGAGCGCTGGAGCGGGAGACGCGGGGATTGACCTCGATCACCCGGTAATCGCCGTTCTTGACTGCAAACTGGATGTTGCAGCCTCCCTCGATCTTCAGGGCGCGGATTATATTGATGGCCGCGCTCCTGAGCATCTGAATCTCATGGTCGGTGAGGGTCTGTATAGGAGTCACCACTATCGACTCGCCGGTGTGAATCCCCATGGGGTCCATGTTCTCCATATTGCAGATGGTGATGCAGGTGTCATTCCTATCCCTCATCACCTCATACTCCAGCTCCGTCCAGCCCCCCACGCTCTCTTCCAGGAGCACCTGGCTGATCCTGGACCTCTTCAGTCCCAGATCACAGATCTGCAAAAGCTCCTCCCGGGTTCTGGCAATGCCTCCTCCCGAACCGCCCAGTGTATACGCGGGCCGGACCACCAGAGGCAGGCCCAGCTCCTCCATAACCTGCAGTGCCTCGTCCAGAGTGTTGACCGCCCGGCTCTCAGGCACCGGCTCGCCCACCCTCTGCATGGCCTGCTTGAAGAGGTCCCGGTCCTCGGCCTCCTGAATGGACTGGACAGAGGTACCCAGCACCTGGACATTGTACTTCTCTAAAATTCCCATTTCCGCCAGCTCGGAGGTGATGTTCAGACCGGTCTGGCCACCGATGCCGGCGATTATCCCGTCCGGCCTTTCCTTCTCAATGATCTTGGCCACTATCTCCGGTTCCAGGGGCTCGATATAGACCTTGTCCGCAGTATCCGGATCGGTCATGATGGTAGCCGGATTGGAGTTGACCAAGACCACCTCAATCCCCTCCTCGCGCAGGGATTTGCAGGCCTGAGACCCGGAGAAATCAAACTCCGCCGCCTGGCCGATCTGAATGGGCCCCGAGCCGATGAGAAGGACCTTATGAATGTCTGCTCTTTTGGGCATTCTTTATCCTCTCCCCGGCTGAGAGCAGCCATTTTTACCATTCCCACTGCCCATTTTATTCATGACCCGCACCACGGAGCTGAAGAAGTGATCAGTGGTGCAATGAGGCCCAGGATAGGCCTCAGGGTGATACTGCACCGCAATAATGTCCAGGCTCTCACTCTGGATCCCTTCCACTGTACCGTCGCTGGCATTCAGCTGGGTGACCTGCAGATCCGTCCCCTCCAGGGAAGAGGGAACCACAGCGAAGTTGTGGTTCTGAGAGGTGATGTAGACTATCCCCTTCTCCAGGTCCTTGACCGGCTGATTGCCCCCATGATGGCCGAACTTGAGCTTGAAGGTCTCCGCACCCAGGGCCAGGGATATGACCTGATGACCCAGGCATATGCCAAATACAGGGACCACTCCCGTGAAATGACGAACCGCCTCGATGGCCTTTTCCGCCCTCTGCGGGTCCCCTGGGCCATTGGAGAGGAACAGGGCATCAGGCTGGACGCTCTCGATATCCTGGATGGTGCTGTGCGCCGGAAGGACTATCAACTCAAAGCCCCTGTCCGACAGGCTTCTCAGTATTCTCTTCTTTATGCCCAGGTCGATCACTGCGATCCTCTTGCCCCGGCCTTCAATCCGGTAGGGCTCAGGGCAGGTAACATCCTTCAGCAGGTCCTGCCCGGATATGTCCGGCTGGGACCGGGCCAGGCCCACCACATCCAGATCCATGATCTCATCCTTCTCGCCAACAGCCGCTGCCGCCTTCAGCACCCCCTGCTCCCTCACTTTGATGGTGAGCATCCTGGTGTCCACATCGCACAGCCCGGGGCGGCCCTCATCTCTCAAGAACTGGTTGAGGGTCCTGTTCAGGCGGTGGTGAGTAGGACGATCCCAGTGCTCCCTGCAGATCATGGCTTTAGGCCACATCCTGTCCGACTGAAAATCATCCCCGCTCACCCCGTAATTACCCTGGAGAGGATATGTGAACATCAGCATCTCTCCGTGATAAGAAGGATCGGTCAGTGCCTCCTCATAACCGGACATGATGGTTGTGAAGACCAGTTCGCCCGCGACAACGCCGGGCGCACCAAAACCGGTACCTATCACCCTTGTACCGTCTTCTAACCCTAAAAGCCCAATCATATTATCGGCAAACCAAGTCGTCAGGTCGTCTAAATACATTTCGATGATATCACCATCTTTTTTAATCTGGAGGCCATCATCGGTTCTATGGAAGTATCTGTAGAGACCACGCGCAGCCCTGACTTCAAGCAGATCTATGCCATCGGGGCAATAGGCGGCCACAGCCCCTATGACTTCAGAATTGCCTTTTATAACGATTCGCCCAGGACCACAAAAGATGGGGGCAAGAGCATCACCGTCATGGAGAGAAAGATCGATATGGAGGTCATACTATCCCCCCTAGCGGCCAAGGAGCTGGCCAGATGGCTGGGGGAGCATATCCAGGACTATGAGAAAAAATTCGGCGAGATCAAAAGGCCAGGAACAGGGGCTGGCGAGAAGAGCAACCTGGAGAAATCGGGAGAATCAGCCCCCATTCAGGGCTACATGTGATGATCCATGAACAGCAAAGAGAAGATTCAGCTTCATAAAGGAATGGACTGCGTCCGGAGAAGGGATTACGAGAGAGCCCTGGAATATTTCCAAGCGGTCACTTCCTCCAATCCGGAGATACCGGAGGCCTGGAACAACCTGGGAGTGGCCCTTTATGGCCTGGGCCGAATCGATGAGGCTTTAAATAGCTACAGCCGATCTATTGCCCTCGATCCGAATAATCTGGATGCCCTGCGAAACCGTGCATTTCTGCTTCGAAGCCAAAAGAGGCTGCCGGAGGCCCTGGAAGTCTACGATACCGTCCTGGAGAAGGGCGGAGATGCCATAGATCTCGAGTCCACAGCAGTTGTCCTCACCGCGATGGGGAGGCTGGAGGAGGCCCTCAATTGCCTCTATCTCGCCCGTGAGAAGCTATCATTGCCGCGCCTGGAGGATGAGATAGAGATGGTGCAAAAGAAGATCCGGGAGAGGGATGAGCAGAGAGCGAATAGGGCAGGGGATGAGCCGGATGGCCAGGCCGATGGGGGAGCGGAGGGAAAAGAGTAATAGCCCGAGAGTCATCCGATATAATGAATATACATAATGTTTAAAGCATCAATAAGAGTTCTCCGGACCATCAATTGGACGGGGAGGTGAGGGCTTATGAAAGGTTTTATAATGATCAATGTCGAGCCGGGGACCGAGAAGGCAGTCCACGATCGCCTGGAGAAGATCAAGGGCATTTGTGAGGTGGTTCCGGTATATGGTGAGAGGGATTTCATCGCCATAGCGGACGTGGAGGGAATCTCTGACCTGAACCGGGCGGTGATGAATGTGAGAGAGATAAACGGAGTGACCAATACTCAGACCATACTGGGCATGGAGCTGAAGTTCTAGGAAAGGATGCAGTCTACCAAGGATTTCGGCTCTCTTTTGCCCCTCTATCTGGCGGTATTCGTTGCCGTCCTGGGTTTCACCCTAGTTGCACCATTCTTTCCCAGCTATGTAATGGACCTGGGTGCGTCTTACACCCTGCTGGGATTCATAATCTCCATATATGGAGCAGCGCAGCTGGCAGTTCAGGTGCCCATCGGCCGACTCTCGGACCGGATGGGGAGAAAGAAGCTGATGCTCCTGGGCCTGGTCACATTTGCCCTCCTTCCACCCCTTTATGTCTACGCCGAGAATGCCTATGCCCTGCTTTTCATAAGGGCCCTGGGAGGGGTGGGTGCCGCTTTTGTCTGGCCCACCGCTATGGCCCTGATCATCGATCAGTGCCAGGCCCATAATAGGGGAGCTGCTATGGGCTACTACAATGCCTCTTTCTTCTCTGCCCTGGCCCTGGGGCCGTTTATGGGAGGAGTGCTCTACGACCGGATGGGTCTGGAAGCTCCCTTCTACTTCTGGACCCTCCTGGGAATAGCATCGATCATCATCGTCACCTTCAAAGTCCCTGAATCCAGAAATATTGTCCCCGAGACGTTCGAGCAGCCCAAAAGAGGACAGGAACCGCTGATCGCGCCAGGATATGCGATCACATTTCTCGCCTGCTGCGCTGTCATCCTCTGGTCGGGAGTGGTGGGGGGATTCAACATCACCCTCCTCCCTTCCTATGCCGGGACTCTGGATTTTTCCACCACCGACATAGGGCTCGTCTACCTGGTCTATGGAGGAATGACTGCCGTCTCCAATATTTACTTCGGTCGGCTGGCAGACCGGGGGAGGAGAAGGTGGCTCATATTCCTGGGCAGCCTGGCGGGATTGATCTCCTTTGCCCTTCTTCTACTGGCCGCCGACCTTTTCCAGGTTCTGATTCTCTTCGCCGGCCTGGGGCTGGGCCTGGGCTTATGCGGCCCGGCAGCTGCCGCCCTGGTGGCCGATACCACCAGTCCATCCCGCCGGGGTGAGACCTACGGCATCTTCAATACCGCCCGCATGTCCGGGGTGGTGGTGGGCCCGATTGTGGCCGGGCTGGCGGCGGACATGGAGGGAATTGAGGGTGCTCTTTACGCCTTCACTCTGATTGCTCTGGTGGTGACCATAGGAGCAGTTGCCATCCGGGAGTCAAAGGAGGCCTCGGCATGAGAAATTTGCGGACCTGGGGGAAGATAAAATATGGAAAATAAGGTGGATTTCGGCAGGATTAACACCCACCGACTCCCGGAAAGGAAACGTATCTATCAGGTATCCCTATGGGCTCAAGTTGTTCCAGGTGCCCTGGCTGCTGCCCACCCGGAAGGATGATTTGCTTTCGGCATACTGCAGATTGTTCTCTGCATGGCCGTCGAAGGTGGGAGAGGTCATGAAAGAGGCAGTCCCTTTCTGTGCACTCCCGATCATCACCGAGTTGGTGGCATTGCTGTAGTTGACCGGAATGGCACGCATATAGAAGTCCTCGCCCAGGGGAGAGTAATAGCTAAAACCGGCAATCTTGATGAGAGCAGTATCAGTGAGATTGAAGCCCGTATTGGCTGATTGATGCGGCGAATAGGGAAAGGATACGGGGTCGTCATAAAGCCACATCGTCCCGAGGGTGGTCCCGGCCAGCATGAAGAGCATGGCAGCTGAAATAAGATACTTTATCATGAATCGTCTTGCTTACATAAGAGGGATTTAAATCTATCTGATGTTCGGAAAACAAAATAGTAGATGGGCAGATTCTCTTCTGCCCCACCAGATCGAGAGCCAGCAGCCTTTGCATCTCTTCAGATCCTCAGGCTGCGGCCTCAACTGATTTATCCTCTTGGCGCTCATCCAGACGACTTTAGCTTCTCACCATATCCTGCAGCATATAGCCCTGCCCCAGGGCGCTGTCGTAAGCATTTGCAGGGGCGTGTTTGCCATCCCTCACATATACATAGACCCTGTAGCTGCCGGCATCGGTGGGCGCACTGCTCCAGGTCCACTGATTCTTAGCGGACCAGCTCTGTACGATCTGCCAGACGTTGCCGGTGGAGGGACCCTTCAGCCAGAACTGATAGGATAGGGGATCTTTATCCACATCCGTCGCTGTGGCTGTCCACTTGATCGGAGTGCCAGCTCCCTGGGGGCTGGGTCGGTCAGCCGCGAGAGCAGTCAGCACCGGCGGCTGATTGGATATCAGCTGATAGGAGGCACCCAATGCGCTATCGTACCCGGTGTCAGGGTAATGCCAGCCATCTCTGGCGTAGACGTAGACGGTATAGGTTCCGCCGTCATTGGGCATACTGGTCCAGGTCCACTGGTTCGAGAGTGACCAGTCCTGGGCGATCTGCCAGGTGTTGCCGGTGGCGGGTCCTTTCAGCCAGAAACGGTAGTAAACCGGATCCCTGTCCGCATCAGTGGCAGTGGCCATCCATTTTACCGCAGTTCCCGCTCCCTGCGGACTGGGGCGGTCGGCCTTCAGAGCGGTCAGCACTGGCGGCTGGTTGGGGGCAAGAATGAACGGAGCCCCCACAGCGCTATCATAGCCTGTCGCGGGATTATGCCAGCCATCCCGGACATAGACATAGACGGTATAAGCTCCTCCATCGGATGGAAGGCTCGACCATGTCCACTGATTCTTGTAGGACCAGTCCTGTACGATCTTCCAGCTGTTGCCGGTGGAGGGACCCTTCAGCCAGAAGCGGTAGAGCAACGGCTCCCTATCCGGATCCGATGCAATCGCCGTCCAGGTCACAGGCGTCCCCGCCTTTTGAGAACTGGGCTTATCAGATCCAAAGGAGATCAGAGCGGGGGGCAGATTCTGCCGCATCACTGTGAACAATGCTCCGGCATCATCGTCCCATCCGGCAGGGCTGGAATGGAGTCCATCCCTCACCTGCACCTTGATCTCGCTGGTTCCCGCATCTGCAGGCGTTGTCGACCAGGTCCAGGTTGGATCGGTGGACCAGTCGCGGACCACTCGCCAGAAGCCACCAGTCGAGGGGCCTCTCATCCAGTAACGGAAGAAGAGCGGATTGCCCTCCGGATCGCTGGCGGTGGCCGCCCATCTGATGGTCGCTCCCACTGGCTGTGCACTGGGCAGGTTGGTGCCCAGACTGGTGATCATTGGAGGCAGGTTCAGATTCATGATGAAGAAGCTGCCCACCTGATAGTCGTCCGAGTAGGCAGGGCTGGAGTGTTTGCCGTCCCTGACTGCCACCAGCACCTCGCTGTAGCCCACATCAGCAGGAGTGGTCCTCCAGATCCACTGGTTGTTCTTGCCCCAGCCGGTCATATCCACCCAGAATCCGCGGGTGGATGGACCGCGCAGGAAGAACCGGTACTGCAGGGGGTCACCGTCCGGATCGGTGGCTATGGCCGTCCATTTGATCCAGCTTCCAGCATACTGCGGTTCAGGCCGGTCGGTGTACAGGACCTGCACCCTGGGGGGCAGGTTGCCGCCGGTCAGGCTGAAGGAGACGGTCTTCTTGACATCATATCCTCCTGGGCCGGCATGCTGGCCATCCCTGATCCAGACCTCGACATCGTACCTTCCCGCTGGATAGCCGAGGGTATTCCAGGTCCAGACACTTCTGCTGGTGTAGCCGGTATCCAGGTTGATGCCCGGTCCTCTGACCAGGAATCTGTACTGGAGAGGATCAAGGTCGTCTGCTCTTGCCGTCCAGATGATGGGGGTACCAGACATCTGGGGGCTGCTCCTGTCCGGGATCAATGTGGGATTGGCAGGCAATGGATTCCAGTTGCCGAAGTCCCTTCCGGAAACGCTGGGAGTGGATGCATCCAGGGTGACGGTATAGGTGCCACTGGCCGGTGCCTTCTGCTCCCAGCCGGGCTTCATAATCTCCCGAATGGTATAGGTTCCAGAGGCGACATCAGTGAAGCTGTAAGAGCCGTCAGCCTCAGTGGTGGCGACATCGATCACTCCACCTGCGGCGGGCTCCAGGTTGATCTTCCAGCCGCTCATGCCGGGCTCGCCGGGATCCCTGGCCCCGTTGCCGTTGATGTCGTTGTATTTCACTCCAGAGATGGATTGAGCTGCCAGTCTGTTGCCAAAGTCTCTATTCTTCTCCTCCCTCGGTGGCACGGCGAAATCGAATCTTATGTCGTAGCTTCCCTCCTCGGGAGCGGTCTGGATCCAGCCGGTTCTTGAGGTCTCGCTCAGCCTGTAAGTGCCGGGAAGGAGCCTCTCGAACTTGTAGTTCCCGTTCGTGTCCGTGGTGGCGGTAAGGGTGGGAAGAGGCTTGCCATACCAGGTGCTGCCGGTCAGGACCATCTCCCAGCCAGAAATCCCTCTCTCGCCGGAGTTCCTGATGCGGTCATTGTTCAGATCCTCGTATTTCAATCCGGATATGGAATTGGATCCACGTATTCCGAAGTTGACATTGGTCACCACTACCGTCTTGACAGTCACTGTGACTGTGGACGATGTGGTGATGACCAGGCCTGCCGGTACGGGATCGTTTATGGCGTAGGTTCCGGGCAGGACGTTCTCGAAGCTGTAGAATCCGTTCTCATCGGTGGTGGTATTGGCCACCACCTTTCCGTCCAGGACCAGGCTGACTGCCCCGCCGGGAATGCCCGGTTCGTCCTCTTCCTGCAGGCCGTTGCCGTTGATGTCATAATACTTCTGGCCGGAGATGGACAGACCGCCGCGGTTGGCGAAGTCCCTGCCGGTTATGTCGGCATTTTCAATCTCTACCGTCCAGGGGCCTTCAGGAGCTACCTGGGACATGCCCTCAACAGCGACCTGGCTTATGCTGTAGGTTCCGGGAGCCAGGTTGCGGAATGAGTAAGAGCCGTCTTCCAGAGTGGTGGTGGCATTGATGACGCTGCCCTCACTTGACAGTTGAATGGCCACTCCTGCCTGACCGGCCTCGCCCTCATCTCTGACCCTGTTGCCGTTGCTGTCCAGGAAGGTGGTTCCTGATATGGCAAATGAGCCGTGATTGCCGAAGTTTCTGTCTGTTGCATCCCCATCCACCAGCTCCACGGTGTAGGAGCCTTCAGTGGGTGCGGTCCTGGTCCAGCCAGCCTGCTCCACCTCGGATACAGTGTAGCTTCCCGGGGATAGCTCAGCGAAGCTGTAGGAGCCATCCTTCTCGGTGGTGGTGGTGCTGATCACGCTGCCACCCTGGGAGAGCTCGATTGTCCAGCCCTCCATTCCCGGCTCGCCGTCGAAAGCACCGTTGCCGTTCAGGTCGTTGTACTTCCTGCCGGAGATGCTGAACTGGACGAGCTTATTGACGAAATCCAGATCCTGGATATCGCTGTCCTGGAGGGTCGCGCTATGAGATCCACCTTCCGGAGATTCTGCCGCCCAACCGGTGGGCAGGACCTCGCTCACGGTGTAGCTGCCAGCATCCAGAGCCTCGAAGCTATAGGACCCATCCTCACGGGTTAAGACGCTGACCTGGCTTTGATCCGGTTTTGTTATCTGTACCGTCCAGCCGGATAGGGGCTCGCCGCTATCTACCTGGCCGTTTCCGTTTTTGTCCTCATATACCAGTCCCGAGATGTTCATCTTTGGCTGGGCGAGGGTGAAGTAGCCGGAGTACTCGCCGTCAAAGCCCTCTTCGCCGGAATGCTGTCCGTCCCTGACCTGCACTTTGACCTGATTCTCTCCCTGATCCGCAGAGGAGGTCGCCCAGGTCCAGGTATTATCGGAAATCCATTCCGTCTTCGGCTCCCAGGCCTCATTTGTTGCCGGTCCATTGAGGAAGAACCGGAAGAGCAAGGGATCCATGTCCACGTCGGTGGCATCGGCGGTCCAGGTTACAGTCACTCCTGGCCTCTGGGGGCTATTGAGATCCGGTATCATAGAGTTCAGGACCGGAGTCTGGTTCTCCACCGCCGGAGCTACGACCTCTATATCCTCTTCGGATACCTCTTCTGTCAGGTTCTCGGTGATGTTCTCCGGTGCTACTGGAGTGGTGATGTTATCGGTCAGGGGAGGAACTAAGGTCTCCTCCGGGATCTCCACCACTTCCGTCACATTCTCTGCCTCCGCAGTTACGTTAGCCGGAGAGGTGACATTGCCAGCAGCGGTGACGTTCTCACCTGCGGTGACATTGATGGGAAGGGTCACATTGATCTGTTCAGTGACGTTTTCCGGAGCTATCTCCTCTGCCGGTGCTTCTGTGAAGGGTGCTTCTTCCTCGAGCGGCACTATGACGAAATCAGAGCTTCTGTTTCCGCTCTCGCCCGGTTCTTCATGCTTATCGTCTCTGACCTGGGCTGTTATTCGGAATGGTCCGGCCTGGGATGCCGTCCAGGCGAACTGATTCTCAGGCTGCCAGTCGGTGACTGCTGTCTGGTTGACCAGGAAGCGATAGGATATGGGATCATTCTCTGGATCGCTGGCAATTGCCGTCCAGTTGACAAGGCTTCCCAGAACCTGGGGGCTTCCCAGATTTGCCAAAAGCTCAGTGATGCTGGGTGCCAGATTGACCGGCTGAACCTCTTCCACTGCTGCTGCCTCAGCCACTTCCACAGCCTCTTCTTCGGCCACCACTTCTGCTGCCGCCTCAACTGTTGGCTCAGGAGTGGTTATGGCAAATTCGCGGCTTAAGCTTCCGGTTTCAGCGGCAGGCTCTTCATGCTGATCGTCTTTTGCCTGCACGGCGATCAATGCTGTTCCGGCCTGGGTTGCCGTCCAGGTGAACTTATTCTCAGGTTGCCAGTCGGTGACCGGGGTATCGTTGACCAGGAAGCGATAGGATATGAGGTCATCCTCCGCATCGCTGGCAGTTGCCGTCCAGACAACTGAGCTTCCCAGAACCTGGGGACTTTCCGGATCAGAAACCAGGTCCAACACTTCTGGCGGATTGTTCGGCACCGGTTCAATGACAAACTCCGCTGTCTTTGAGCTGTCTCCTTCGGCACTGTGCTTGTTATCTCTGACCAGAACATCGATCCTGTGCGAGCCCACGTTCTCAGGGCTGGTGGTCCAGGTCCAGCTTGGGTTTTGGGCAAACTGGGTCTGAGCTGCGCCATCCAGGAGGAACATGAACTGCAGTGGATCGTTCTCTGAATCGGATGCCGCGGCGGTGAAGGTCACCGCTGCCCCGGCGATCTGGGGGCTGGGCAGGTCTGAGGCCAGGTCCACCAGCTCAGGAGGATCGTTCGGCACTGCCTCAATGGCGAACTGGGTTGACTGAGAGCTATCTCCTTGTGGATCGTGATTGTTGTCCCGAGCCCGGACCTCGATGGTGTGAGTGCCGATATCCTGGCCGGAGGTCGTCCAGGTCCAGCTGGGACTGCTGGCGAAATCCGTGCGAGGCTGGCCGTCGACCAGAAATTGGAACTGCAATTGATCGTTCTCAGGATCAGATGCGGAGGCGGTGAAAGTCACTGCTGCCCCGGCGATCTGGGGACTGGACTGATCAGCAGCGAGACCAACTACCTGGGGAGGATTGTTGGGCGGAGCCTCAATGGCAAACCGGATCGACTGAGAGCTCTCCCCTTGTGGATCGTGATTGTTGTCCCGAGCCCGGACCTCGAGGGTGTGAGTGCCGATATCCTGGCCGGAGGTCGTCCAGGTCCAGCGGGGATTATTGGTGAAATCCGTGCGGGGCTGGCCGTCGACCAGAAACAGGAACTGCAATTGATCGTTCTCAGGATCAGATGCTGCGGCAGTGAAGGTAACGGCTGCCCCGGCGATCTGGGGGCTGGACTGATCAGCAGCGAGACCAACTACCTGGGGGGGATTGTTGAGCGGAGCCTGCACAGGCTCACGAACCTGCACTTCAGGCTGTTGTACCACAGGAGCCTGTTCCACCACGGGGACAGCCGGCATGCTGATCGTGGGGACCTCAGGGGCAGTTATTTGATAATCAATGATCCTCTCATTGGGCTTGAAGTCCTCGCCGGTATGCATTGCATCCCTTACCAGGACTTTTATCTGGTAGGTCCCCGGACCCAATGTTGCCGTGTTCCAGGTCCAGGTGTTCTCATTCATCCACTGGGTCAGGGGGACCCATGGATCCTTGGTCGGATCTATAATGGAGGGATCCTTTATCCGGAACATATACGATATGAGATCTCCCTCAGCATCCTGCGCCATTACCGTCCATCTTATGGCCGTCCCTTGCGGCTGAGGAGAAGGCCTGTCCGGCACAACGCTCAGTATCGATGGTGCCTGATTTGCGCTGTCCCCAGATTGCTGGCCAAATTGGTCCGACACTCCCATATCACCCGGGAATCCGCCTTCGGCAAACTCTCCCGGCTGACCCTGAGCATAAGCGAATGCATTCAAAAGTACGCTTATGGTCATGACCATAACAAGAACAAGAAGCTGCTTCCTGTATCTATGATTTTTCAATTTTTTTAGTTTTGCACTAATTCCATAATTGCTATCCTTTTCCCTTTTATGCATATCCTCACTCTCCAATCTTATCCTAACCCACTTCCTGCAAACGGCCTTGAGGGCCGAGAATTACCAATCGATCTTTCATCCCCTGTTATCCATCCGCTCTTCGGCTTAAGATTATGAACCTATTTTTCACATAAGATCCATCAAGGCCAGCTTTCTTGCCCAATCTCATGTGAAAGCTCTGTTGGCCCTATGTGGATCTGAATCAGCCGTGGATTTCAGGCGAAGGGATGCTTCGCAGTGCCCTTAGCTGCCAGGATGTCAGCTGTCTTTGGCTCTCTTTTCGCAGCGCGCTCCAGGGCAATTTTTGTAGCCTGATAATTATATTCATAAATTTTATCTTTATCTTTTGCATCCCACTCCACAAATACAGATACTATAATAAAAAGATCATCCGCCAGTTCCTCAGGCAATATACCCGACTCCACGCAATCCATCACAGCCCTTGCCACTGCTGCCTGCACCGGCCCAAAGACCATTGTTGCCTGCTGGGCATTCTTGATGGTGACCTTGTTGACCATCAGGGTCGAGGGCTTGACCGGCAGGTTGGGAGCGAGGACGGCCAGCAATGGAGTATGGCCCCGGGATGGAGATGCCAGTGCTCTGACGAATGCCTTCTCCACCGGGCTGTTCCTTGACCCTATGACCAGATCAATATGCGCTACCTCGGGACCCTCTCCGACCAGCGCTTCACCCACCAGTACCCTCTGAAAAGATTGCGTCATAATCAATCCTTTTGTCTTTTTTCATATAAATCTGTAATCTAAGCAGCGGGCCAAAAAATATATCATCATAATGCAATGCATTGATGCATTAATGCGAGTGCTGGTAGTCAACAACCATGGACAGTTCAATCACCTTATCCGGCGCAGCATCCGGGATAAGGTGGACTGTGACCTCATCTCCAACCAGACCCCACCGGAGGATATCGATGCAGATGGCCTGATACTGGGAGGAGGACCGTCTCTGGATCGCGCCGGAAACTGTCGCGATTATCTTCTGAACCTGGACATTCCCATCCTGGGAATATGCCTGGGTATGCAGATCATGGGCACCACCTTTGGCGGTCAGGTCACGCCAGGCAGCATCGGTGGCTATGCCCAGGTGGAAGTGGAACTGGTGGATGAAGACGATATCCTGAAAGGCTTTCCGGCAAAGTTCAGGACCTGGGCCTCTCATGCCGACCAGGTAACTGTACTTCCCCCCCATTTCCAGCGGCTTGCCACCTCCAGGATCTGCGATATCGAGGCTATGAGGCACCGGAACAGGCCGCTTTATGGAGTGCAGTGGCATCCAGAGGTGGTGCATACCGAGTATGGGGGAGAGCTTCTGGATAATTTTATAAATATATGCAAAAGTTGATGCTATTGGACCTCTATCATTGGATTGTGAAGATCATGGTGTTTGCCTCATGCCCGATAAGTATGTACTGCTGGCAGATCTCAGACAGTCGCGCGCCGCCGCTCTGCATCTGTCGCCACTGTCCCTGGCCGGCCAGATCATAGGGATCGGATTTCAGTGCCTGCAATGCGGCCGGTGCTGCCAGGGCGAGGACAACAGCGTTCTCGTCTTTCCCTCTGAGGTAAGACGGATAATGGCCAAGAAGAACCTGGACTGGCTGGAGGTAGCCCGGCCGCCCCAGGAGGGCGAATGGGACTGCAAGGGCAACTTCCATACCCTGGAGTGGAGGCTCAAAAAAGAGGGAGTGCGCTGCCGCTTCCATGAGAAAGGGCAGTGTGCCATCTACGGCTCGCGCCCGCATCTTTGCCGCACCTATCCCTTCTACCTGGTGGAGGGAGAGCTATGCTGCTCGGAGTGTCCGGGACTGGGGATGAAAATAGAAATGGATGCCGCCCGGGATATCGCCAGGCAGCTCATCCTGCGCCATATCATAGAGATCGAGGAGGCCATAGCGCTCACGGAAAAATACCGGGACTTCCCCCGCGGCAGCTGGAAAGAGGACGGATGCTGCATTATCCATGATAGCGAGGGAGAGCATATCCTCCCTCTCTTTACTGCACAGCGCTCTTCACCTCATCCACGATCTTGTCGATGAGGCTTTTCTCCTTCTCCTTTTCTTTCTCCTTCTCGCCTGCGGCTTTCTTCGGCTCGCCAAACTCCACTGCCAGCTCCTCTAATAGCTCCCTTTGCCGGGCAGTGAGAGCAGCAGGGGTATTGATCTTTACCCTTACATGTAGATCGCCCGAGCCGGTGCCATGCAACCGGGGCATGCCTTTTCCCCTGAGGCGGAATACCGTTCCGGTCT
>JAXDAR010000220.1:0-5335 GCA_034679645.1 Methanothrix sp.
CGATACTGTCTCTCCACCAGCTCCAGGGGAAGATGATAGTCTCTGGAGAACAATATCACATCGAACTGATGGCCCATATCCTTGAGGATATTGTAGAGGCAGAGGTAGTCAGCCTGGGGCCTGGGGCCGTAGGCAAATTGGCTTAATGAGTCCGGGGGGCTGGCTCGAAAGACGATAAAAATGCCCCTTTTGGCTATCTCAATCATCCTGGCCAGAAAGCCCTCTATCTCCTCGTCGAAGAGGCTGTAGGCAGCAAGAGCGTAGTCCACTTCCGTGCTCCCTCCACTGGGATCATTTTCCTGGTGATCGATCCGACCATCCTGGTGGCTGGTCTTCCATTCGATCAGCTCGCAGATCTCCCTCGGCCTTATCTCCTTCCATTCCTTCTCGATGACAGCGATGTTTGTCAGGCCCTCTTCCCTGGCTTTGTCGCTCAAGACCTGCAGCTGATATCCCGATGGGTCAAGGGCCAGGGTTGCAGAGGTCAGATGGGAGAGGGGGATGGCAAAGGCGCCGGTGCCTGCTCCAATGTCCAGGAGAGTCGAGCCGGATTGGATAAAGGAGGAGACCCTTTTCAGGATCTCTCCTGGATAGCCCGAATGTTTGAGAGCCTGGTCATAGATCCCGTAGCTCCTCCAGAATTGATCATTGGAGATCCTCTCCTCCCGGAGGTCATGCATATAGCTGGTCTCTCTGATAAAGCTCCTCCACTGATCCGTCCAAAAGCTCATCAGGCCCTCTTCACAGACAGGAAGTTGTCCACGCTGAATATGCCATAAAGTGGATCGGAAATCCAGCCAATGAACTCCTTGTTGTAGGGCGTCACCACCAGGTTCCAGTAAAGGGGAATCCCGGGAAGGTTCTCTGCATAATAGTCCTGCAGTTCATGGGCATATGCCTGCAGCTGTTCCTCATCAGCTGCCGCCAGTATATCATCGCACAGCCCCTGGAACTTCGGGTCGTCCAGCACATGCAAGACACCCTCCCCTGTTCTGCGGGAGTCGAAGTAGCCAGTTCCCCAGCTGGCATGCATGAGCATTCCCCAGGGAGTGCTCCTGGTCACAGTCAGATCATAATCGCCTTCATCCTTCTGCTTGATCCAGGTGCTGGAGTCCACAATCTTGATCTCGCTTTCGATTCCCAGGTCTCCGAGATAATCGACAACAAGCTCGGTCATCCTCTGGTAGTCGGTCCTGGTGAGAAGGGTCAATTTTATGTCCTCGCCGTCCTTGTCCTCCAGGATGCCGTTTTTATTGCTGTCCTTATAGCCTGCATCCTCTAAAATAGCCCTGGCCTGGGACGGGTCATACTCCAGCTTTTTGGTCTCCTTGAAGTTGTCCATGCTGGGAGGAACAAATCCTGCATTTGGAACCTGGCCGTAATCCAGGGCATCAAGCTTCAGCATCTCGCTGTAGTTCAGAGAATAAGATAGGGCCTGCCTGAAGTTGATATCGGACATTGGCTCTCTCTTGAGATTCATTCCCAGGAAGATCAGGCCGATGTTATCCTTCTCCACAAACTCGAAGTTTCCTGTGTCTTTGAGCTTTTTCAGGCTGGCATATGGATATGTCCCTGCGTACTTGTAGTAAGCATCGACGTCTCCTTTCTCCAGGGCCAGGGATAAGACATCCATATTGGAATAGGTATGAATCTCTATGGAATCGAAATTTGGTGCCGTGCCATTCCAGTATGGATTCTTCTGGAAGTAGACAATCCCTGCACCAAGATCCGTCTTGGTGATATAGAACGGCCCGAAGCCCACATTCTCTCCCTCGTTGACGAATTCCATTGGGTCTTCAATGTCCTGCCAGATGTGCTTGGCCAGGAGGGGATAGGTGGCGAACTCCAGGCTCAATCGAGAGTAGGGCTTGGTCAGCTTGAAGACAACCAGGTCGTCGCCTTCAAGGGATATATCCTCCACGATATCCTTCATCCAGCCTGCTGCCGGATAGCTCTCTTTGAGATAGTTGAATGTGAACTGCACGTCCTCCGGGGTGAACTTCTCTCCATCGCTCCAGTACAGGTCGTCTCTGATCAGAAAGCTCCAGGTCTTGCCGTCCTCTGAGACCTCAGAGCTTCTGGCCGCAAGGCCCTCGATGCTTCCATCGGCTGCCATCTTCATCAACGTCGGATTGGAGAGATGGGAAAAGACGCCCATGTTGCTGTCTCCGTGGATGCTGGCAGACTTCACCACATTGGGAGTGCCAATCTTCAGAACTGCTCCGCTCGACTCCTCTGCCGCCAGGCAGGCCGGGCCCAGCATAAAAATGGTGAGGAGAAGAGCAGATACCAACTTGCGCAAAGATTGTCTCATAAATTTTTCGCCTTTTTTGCTACTAATGGAGGCAATTCTTATATGAAATTTGCGATTCTTTTGAAATATCTTCACGCATCTTATATTAGGTGAATAGCTCTTGTCATTAAATTCTCCTATTTACAGATCAGATCCAACAGACTTATTACCAAGTAATACCATATTGGCAATTGCGATAAAAATGGAACAAGATCTGATGAGGATAGGTATCTCATTGCCAGAGAATCTTCTCAAGAAGTTCGATGAGATAATACTGAATAGGGGATACTCCTCTCGTTCCGAGGGCGTCAGGGACGCCATCCGAAATTATATAGTCAATTTCGAATGGATGAGCGACGTGGACGGGGAGCGAGTGGGTGTGATCACAATCGTTTATGACCACTCTCAAAGAGGCCTGGAGGATAACCTCACCCAGATTCAGCACGAATTCGGCAGCATAATACAGTCCAGTTTGCATATTCACCTGGATGAGGACATCTGCCTGGAGGTCGTGGTTCTGCGTGGGGAGGGTCCGGATGTGAGAAAAGCAGCGGAGAGGATGATGGCTTTAAAAGGAGTGAAGCATGTAAAATTGACCACCACCTCCCTGGGAAAAGAGCTTTAAAACTTGAGTTTCAATTCTCAGAGGAATAAAATTAATAGGGGGATCATATATTAAATTTCCTGTCGCCTTTATCCTGATAGCCCTGACCCAATCCATGTGCTCTATCGGCTTTTGCAGCGAAGAATACACCGCCGGCTACTGGGTGCAGAAGGGGGATGAATTTTTTCTGAACTCCTCCTTTGAGATCGCCCTGGATTGCTATAACAAATCCCTTGAGCTGGAGAGCAGCAATGCCACCGTCTGGATAAAGAAGGGACAGGTACTGGCTGGCCTGGAAAGGCACTCAGAAGCGCTCCTGGCCTACAATGAATCCATCCGCCTTGAGCCCCTGCAGGCCCTGGCCTGGTACAGCAAAGGAGTGGCTCTGGCCAAATTAGGCCTTTACAATGAGTCGATTGCCGCCTTCGACCAGGCAATCGATATTCAACCTGAGGTCGCCCTCTCCTGGTTTGGCAAAGGCATCAGCCTTGCCAATATGGGATCATTCAATGAATCCCTGCAGGCCCTGGACAGAGCTGCCCTCCTTGAAGGCAACCTCTCCGGGGTCTGGCTCAACCGGGGCCTGGTCCTGGCGGAGCTGGACCGGGGGAACGAGTCCATAGACTCCTTCAGAAAGGCGGTGCAGCTGGCCAGCAGCAGTGAGGAAGCCTGGCTGAACCTGGGGATGGCTCTATATAGCCGGGGAAATTACAGCGATGCCCTTGCCGCTTATGATAATCTCACCCAGTTGAATCCGATAAATGCCGATGCCTGGGTTAAGAAGGGGGAGGTCCTCCTGATACTGGGGAGGGCGGCTGAATCCAGTGAGGCTTTCGATAGGGCCTCCAAGATCGAACCCTTCGATGCCGATGCCTGGTATGGCCGGGCACTGACTTTGCGCCTTTCCGGCAGATATAACGAATCCATAGCTGCCTATAACCGAACAGTTGAGCTGGAGCCAAAGAACGCCGAGGCCTGGAACGGCCTGGCGATCAGCTATGTGGAGATGGAGAGGTACAATGAATCCTTGGAGCGGTTTGATCGGGCCATTGAAATCGATCCCGATGAGATCGGATTTCAGTACAATAAGGCCCTGGCCTTGAAAAAGCTGGGAGATTACCGTCAGGAGGCTGCCCTCCTGAACAGGACGGTGGAGCAGCACCCGGAGTGTGCCGTCTGCTGGAACAACCTGGGACTGGCTCAGGCCAGACTGGAGATGTATGATAGCGCCATTGAGTCTTATGATAAGGCCATTGAGCTGAACTCCAGCTACATGGAGCCCTGGAACAACCGGGGGATAGCTCTGGTGCTTGGATATGAGGACACCGTCCAAGCCCTTAACAGCTTTGACCGGGCCATTCAGATCGATCCCCGTTCAGTGGAGGCCTGGGTGAACAAGGCCAACGCCCTGACCATGGCCGGCCGGGACCCTGAGGCGGAGGTCGCCCGGGAAAAGGCAAAGGCGCTGGGCTACCAGGGGGAGTTTATCATTTGAACTCCCTCTGGAATATCGCTGGCTTGGGCAAAATCAGGCCTATCTGAGGTGCCTGTCCAAAAAGCGCTCGAGCACCTGGAAGTAGTGGCAGGTGTAGGGCCTGTTAAAGCTCTCCAGGGCCATGCGTTCCCTCAGGCGGAGGTCCTCGTCGCCCGGGACCTCCTGGAAGCTGTGGTCGGCGCCCGGTATTATGGCCAGCTCCACCTCCATGTTGCCCTCTTTAAGGAGATGTTCTCTGATCATTCCGGCATCCTCTACCGGTACATTCAGGTCGCATTCCCCATGGACGATCAGCGCGGGCTTCCTGATATACTTGAACTGTCCCGATGGAGCGTTCTCTAGCAGATAGCATGATGGGTCATGGCAGAGCTTCCAGGTTTTGCCCTCATAGACCAGTTCGTGCTCTGTCTTTCCTTCCCTTGCTGCCCTCTCTATTCTGTCCAGGTTCAATCCGATGATCAGGCTGAACAGGTCATTATCCTTCACCCAGGCCAGGTTCTCTGGCCCCTTCTCTGCGTACCTCGCCACTCTGGCATAATTGAAGTCCATCATGCTTCTGTAGTCCCGGAAGAGCCCACCCTGCAGGATATAAGCACAGACCTGAGGCTCCTCCTTCGCCATGAGGCAGGCAGTATAGACACCGGCGCTCTGGCCCAGAATCGCGATCCTCTGGGGATCGATCCCATCCTGGCTTTGCAGAGCATAAAGTGCGGCTCTCGCATCCCTGGCCTGGGCAAAAACGTCACCTCCCTGCCCCTCGCTCTCCCCAAATCCGCGCTTGTCCCAGGAGAAGGAGGCATAGCCTGCCTCACAGAGCCTCCGGGCAATCTGCAGGAAGAAGTTCTTCTTAAAGGCAGGCTTTCCATCCCTCTTCTGGAGCAGGTTTCCGTCCCTGTCCTGCTCTAAGGAGCCATGCACCAGCAGGACTGCAGGATGGCCATCC
>JAXDAR010000221.1:0-3849 GCA_034679645.1 Methanothrix sp.
GGAGTGACAGCCTATCCGGTCACTACCCAGAGCAGCTCTCCGGTTAATGTCCTGGGCAAAGGGGAGAGCGCGGGGAGCTTCAAGACTGGCAAAAGCTCGTCTTTGACCTCCGATGGGGTTGCCACCACTACTACCACTACCACTACCCCCGACGGCCGGACCATCACCACCACCAATGGAGTGACCACCATCACCCCTGCTGGCCAGCCGGTGACGACCTCGGATGGAACCTACCAGACCACCACCAGCACCGATGGGACTCAGACCACCACCAGCTCCCCCTGGGGAAGCACAGTCACCACAGGCGACGGGCAGACCACCACGACGGGGTCCGGATGGATTTAAGCTGGTTTTAGAATCATAATCTCTGTGCCTCCGCGCCTCTGTGGTGAACCGCTATAATCCAACCTAACCGCAGAGAAGCAGAGGCGCAAAGGCAATAATTTCTGCCGGACCTTACCACACAATTCAGCGAAGAGCCAAATAATTTAATCTGCCTCAGCCAGGAGAGTCCATTATGCTCTGTTAGGAGATTGAGCACGATTTCCCCGGTGCGAACTAATTTGATGATTATCCTGACAAATAGATCAGGAAGCAAAGCGACCAGGGTTCTCCGGGGAGCACGCCAGCTAGAACGGCGCTCCAAATAAAGTAGACGTAACTCGATATAATCGTGCATCTGGCTCATACGGGGAAGGAGGAGAAAGGATGAAATTCGCAGAAATCGATGACACTAAGATCTGTGGCATTCAGGCCGATCAGGGGCGTTGGGTCCTGGTTATGGCCGGAATGATGATAGAGCTGTGTCTCGGCAGCATCTATGCCTACAGCATACTGAGCCTTCCCCTGATGGACCTTTTCGAGCAGAGGGGACTGACAGTTAGCGCCACAGCCATGCAGGCTCCCTATATGGTTCTTCTGGTGGTCACAGCTCTGACCATTCCTCTGGTGGGCCAATTCATAGAGAGGTTCGGGCCCAGATGGGCGTGCATGGTCGGTGGGGTGCTCACCGGCCTGGGCTGGCTTTTTGCTTCGAACGCCAGTTCTCCGGAGGAGCTGACCATCACATATGGGATTATCGGCGGGCTTGGCGTGGGAATTGCCTTTAACTGTCCCATCACAACCTCAGCCAGGTGGTTCCCGGACAGACGCGGTCTGGCCGTGGGCTTGACAGTGGCTGGCTTTGGCTTCTCTGCCGCTCTGACCGGGCCGCTCGCGGATTACTTGACGACAAGCTGCGGCGGAATAATGAACGCCTTCCGTATTTTCGGCCTCGCCTTTGCCATAATAATCGTTCTTCTCTCTTTTCCTTTGACCTTTCCCTCTAAGGATTGGACTCCAAGAGGATGGACGCCGCCTCTGATAAGGCCTGGTGCCCAAGGGAAAGTTGATCTTATGCGAGAGCAGATGGTCAGGTCACCCAGGTTCTATGGCCTGTGGCTATGTTACGCCATTGGCAATTTAGCAGGGCTCATGGCGGTGGGAGTGGCCAAGCCAGTAGGACTGGAGGTAGCGGAGAACGCCGGCATGGAGGGTGCGGCAGCCTCGGCCCTCATGACCGGACTTATAGTGCCCTTCGCCTTCTGCAATGGCCTGGGAAGACCGATCTTCGGCTGGCTGACTGACAGGCTCAATCCGGCAAAAGCAGCCATGCCCTCCTATATACTGATTCTCGTTGCATCATTATTGATGTATGCATTTCCTGCCTGCGTTCCTATTTACGCAGTCAGCTTCTCATTGCTTTGGTTATGTCTGGGCGGATGGGAGGGCATTGCACCTGCAGCAACGGCAATATACTTTGGGACCGGGGATTATCCGCGCAACTATGGGCTGGTCTGCACCGCCTATGGTGCGGGGGCAGTGATGGGAAACTTGCTGGTGGGCCAGGTGAAGGACATCCTGGGGAGCTATGTGAGCGTCTTCCCGTTTGTGGCCCTGCTGGCCGTATTGGGTATTGTCTCTGCCTGGATTCTGATGAAGCCCGATTCCCAGTGATTAGGAAAAAATATATAATATGATCACATGATATATTATTACTCAGGGGACTTTTATGGTCAGATTCAAGCATATCATCTCCGCCATTGACACCCATACCTCCGGAGAGCCCACGCGCATCGTTTTGAGCGGACTTCCGGTCATTCATGGAAAAACCATGGCCGAAAAGCAGCAGTATATGGTGGATCACCTGGATCATTTTCGAATCCTCCTCATGCAGGAGCCCAGGGGACACAAAGATATGTTCGGAGCGATATTAACTCCCCCTACCACCAATCGCAGCCAGTACGGCCTCCTTTTCATTCATAACTCCGGTTATGTTACAATGTGCGGCCACGCCACCATTGGCATCACAAAAGCCCTGATCGAGATAGGCATGATCCCCGCGGAAGAACCAGAGACAAGCGTGGCCTTCGACACTCCGGCTGGAGTGGTGGAGGGCCATGCTAGGGTCGAGGATGGGCGGGTGGTGGAAGCATCTGTGTCCAATGTCTCCTCATTTCTTTATGCTCAGGATGTAGAGATCGACCTTCCCGGCATAGGAAAAGTCCCCGTCGATGTATCATTCGGAGGAAACTTCTTCGCTTTGGTCCCGGTAAAGGCCCTGGGGCTCACGATCCATCCGGACAACGCTGCAAAGCTTGCCAGGCTGGGGATGATGATCAAGAGGGCGGTCAACGAAAAGATCAAGGTGCAGCATCCCACTGAGAGACAGATCAATAGGGTTGAGCTGACCGAGTTCTACGACAAACCGGATCGATCCGTGCCCGTCTCCAGCAATGCCATCATCTTCGGGGATGGCCAGGTGGATCGATCCCCCTGCGGGACGGGGATCTCCGCGGCGATGGCCATGCTTACAGGAAAGGGGAGCTTTCCTTAAACGAGGAGTTCCAGGATGCGAGCATCATAGGAACCCGCTTCAAAGGCAAGCTGGTCAGGGAGACTCGAGTGGGTGACTTCATTGCCGTCGATCCGGTGGTCAGCGGAGGAGCTTACATCACGGGAATCCAGCAGTTCGTCATGGAACCTGACGACCCGATCAAATACGGATTTGTGATGGGGAGCACAACCTCCCCATGATCTGCTGCCATCATTTCCGGTGAGTGTAGACGTCAGCAGGTGATAGATGATGAACAGGCACGACTTGGTGGTGGTTGGTGCAGGCATAATCGGATTATCATGTGCATACCACCTGAAGGTTGAGCATCCAGAGGCCGATATACTGGTAGTGGAGAGTGCGGATCATGCGGCTTCCGGAGATACCTCAAAGAGCGCAGGGGCGGTGAGAAACACCTTCACCTCAGAGGTGAATTACCTCCTGGCGGACACATCTTTAGACTTTTACAGCCATATCCAAAAAGACCTCAAATTCAACCTGGATCTCGAGTTTTTGGGCTACCTGTGGCTTCTAACTGAAAATCAATATCAAAAGTTCGGAGGTCTCGCAAAATCGATGACTGACAGGGGCATACAGTTCAAGACATGGGATATTGAGGACCTCCAGGAAAGGATAGCCGGTCTCTCTTCCCACTTCGGCTCAGATGATGATGAAGCTAAAGCTTTGGGCCTGGGGGATATCTCAGTGGGGGTGCAGGGCGTCAAGTGTGGAACCGTTGCCCCTGAGCTTATAGCAAAGTTCTATGAAAAAGAACTCCTGCGCCTTGGCGTCAAGATCGTTTATAACTGCAAAGTCACTTCACTGATACTGGAGCCTGAAGATGATTTGCCAGGGTCAAGAGAGCCGCGCATATGGGAGAATAAAAGGATCAAAGGGGTCAGGACAAGGAAGGGCGATGTTTATGCCCAGAAGACTGTAGTTGCCGCCGGCCGGTGGGCGAATGAACTTCTGGATAA
>JAXDAR010000222.1:0-3432 GCA_034679645.1 Methanothrix sp.
TCAGCGGCTTTGGCCCCACCGGCCTATTGCGTTGCTTTCCATATTGGAAGAATGCCACCGGGTGTGAATCCCGGTTTTCCCCTGTCTGCATAAAGCTTGATTGCCCTCTTTCGGGCACCAGACCAGACTGCATCTCAGGCATGGATTTTCTCCCTCCCTTCCTGGAATCTCTCGAACCTCTCTATTGCCGCCATTCCCTTTTGGGTGGTCTTATGGACTGACCGGGGGCCCAGGGAGCTGACCTCGATCAGCCCATCATCGATCAGCAGAAGGTACGATATCAATTTCAGGGAATGTGGGCTGGGCTTGGTCACGATCTTGGTCCCTTTTGCCCCGTTCATACATATCTTTAAAACCTGAGATGCTACCTGTTCACTTGATTTTGATTTTGATCTCACATCATTCTCCTCCTATAATTGCCCCTAACACCAAACACAATGTACAATTTAAAGAATATATAGACGATTTAGCTGAACAGAAGTGAACAATTCTGGAAATGTGATGATAAGACAGTATCTCTGATCGCCCCTCTTTGTATCAGGCTCATCGGCTGGCTGGGGATGATAGCATACTGCTCTGACTGCGCCGTCCCGACTATGCATTCCATACTGAGCAGCCCACGACTGATCGATTTAAATAGTCTGCAGTCCAATGGAACTGTTATGCCAGGAAAGCTGAATCCCTCCGGAAGGCTGCTTTATGGCGGAATAGCAATGAGCCTATTCATATTGGGTCTCATCCTGATTGTGCTCCTGTTCTGGCTGGTGTTTCCGGTTATCGTCGGATTGGGACTGTGGGTTATTGCATTGATATTCCTCAATCTGGCGGCGAAGGGGAGGACATTCAGGGATTGGAATGAGGAGAAGATCGCCAAAAGGCTGCTGGCTGGAAAGAGGGGATAAAATTGTTCGAAGCTCTGGCAGAGATTTTTGCCTTCTGATCCCGGCTAAAACTCAATCCATCATTACCTGCTATCCGGACCGTCGGCCTGGTTATCAGTTTTATGGATCGTGCCTAGAGCTGTGGTGATCTCATTGAGCAGCGCTCTTTCCGGTTCACTGACCGCTACTCCCTGCTCTTTAGCTGCCTCAGCCACCTTCTCCCCTATCTTTAGCACCCACTCTTTGTAGGCTGCTGCCTCAGCGGCTGAAATCCTGGAGAGAGCATATGCCGCTGACCTGCCGGCCTCGATGGTTTTTGATCGATAGCCATCCTGATCCCTCATGAATAGATCCTTCTGCTCATCGATCAGCTCTTTTCCTCTGGATTGGACCTCGGCGGAGAGTATGCCAACCAGATCACTCTTGCTGGTGGCAGCAAGCCTGGACGGCTCAGTGATCAGAGCTTTCGATTCGCTGAACGCCCCCAGCAATGATGGTGCAGCCAGGATAATCGCCATTGAGACGGCATAAGGAAGGCTGACCAAACCCTTCCATTCCTCATCGGTAAAGCTGTCTTTAATTCCCATTATCAGATCCCCTGCCTGAATAAAATGAAACCAAATCCGAAACCAAATCCATGTGATCCAAATTAATATTAATTATGGTAATGCTGTCTCTCTATATATTGATTTGCTAGTGGTATTGCTTCAAGTATGGTCTGCAAGCATAGATCGATATGTCAAGTAATCTGAGAACATTTCATCAGTTTTAAATATGAAAATGGCATATAAAGATATCAAGCCCAAACGAGATGGCATATCGCCCCGATAGTGGAGCCCATTATTCAATTTTAGATTTAACAGGAGGGAAGACGGCTATGAGAATGTCGAATCCGCGCATCATTGCATTGTTGCTCATCTTCCTGGCATCGGCAATGGCCCAGGCATTTGACGACAACTTGAGCGAGAATGCAACAAGCTACGAGAACCTATCATATTCAAAGCCCAGCACGAGCAGATTTTATGAGGATAAGAGCGGCTTTGAGACCAATCTGATCAAGCTCATCCCTGCCCCGCAGAAATATACTGACGAGGCACCACCATCAGGGGCGAAAGAGGTATTCTATGAATCCGGGGGACTAAAGCTCAAAGCCTGGCTATCGGAAAAACCCGCGGATGAAGATAAGCACCCGGCGTTGGTATTTGCTCATGGTGGATTCGCTTTTGGAGGATCTGCTTGGGAGGATGGGCAGGAGTTCATCGATCACGGTTACGTCTTGATGACACCGATGTTGAGGGGAGAGAATGGCAATCCAGGCAATTTCGAATACTTTTATGGAGAGGTAGACGATATAGTGGCTGCAGCTGATTATCTCGCCAATGTCTCTTACGTGGACAAGAGCAGGATATTTCTATGCGGCCATAGCGTGGGGGGTACTCTCTCCATTCTCGCCTCCCTGATGCCCTCCAGATACAGGGCAGCCGCCTCCTTTGGTGGTATGCCCACTACAGAATACCTGATCCTGCATGGAGGATATCCGGTTCCATTTGATACTAAAGATAAAAAAGAGTTTGAATTGAGGTCTGCGATATACTATCCGGATAGCATTATCACTCCATTATTCCTGTATGTGGGGGATCAGGGAGAAGAAGGATTGCCTGAGTACAGCGAGGATTTTGCCAAGAACCAGAGGTTTGAGGGAAGACCGGTCGAATACAGATCAGTTAAAGGGGATCATTGGTCTTCGGTTCCCGAGTCTGTGAGAATGTGCAGAGCGGAGTTTGATGACATTCAGGCTTATGAGGCCATCGCTCTCAATCGATCTCGGGCTTACTCCCTGTCTCTCAAGGGGAATGATCTATTTAACCTGAGCAGATACGAGGAAGCAATGAAATGCTACGACCAGGCCATAGCCGCCGATCCGTCATCTGTGCTGGCCTGGAATGGCAAAGGCGCAGCTCTCGTCGAAGCGGGCCGCCCCGAGGAGGCATTGGACTGTTTCGAAAAGGCTATTGAGATTGACGAAGGGTTCTACCTGGCCTGGGAGAACAAGGCCCTGGTTTTAAAAGCGATGGGCAAGACTGCAGAATCCAATTCCGCTCTCTTCAAGTCTAGACAGCTGGCGAGGAAGTGGTGATGGCCTGCACTGCACCTGAGAGTCGTGGTCTTCAGTTGCGTCCCCAGACGGCTGCGACATCAGTGCTTTCCAGGACCGATTAAGGCAGCTTCCCGAGGATTTCGAACACTGGGATAACTTCATCGAATGGAAAGCTTACGCAGACAGCCTTGAGGATCTTGAATCTAAGCTCAAAAAGGTCGAAGATGCGACGAACTTTCGAATCGCTAAGGGATAAGCTCATCCGAACAAGGCTCGCATCTGCAGTTTTGAAGCATCAACAGTGTGCAAGCAATTAAACCAGTGGATCCGGCTGCTTTCCCTCCGGGGCCAGCGGCAGGCCCGCCCGGTGCAGGACCAGCTGCCCGGAAAAGTGCATCGCCCGGTTCAGTATCAGCCTTTTTCCTTCTATTGTCAGAGCGAAGACGGGAATGG
>JAXDAR010000223.1:0-15463 GCA_034679645.1 Methanothrix sp.
TGCTGCCCAGCTGAAAGAGGTATATCTGAGATATTTTCGCGGTGGAGGCTATGGCTAGGATTGGAGTGGTCAGACACAAGGTAGATGATTTCGGCGATTGGAAGCAGAAGTTCGATGAGAGAATGGCGATAAGAAAGAGCAACGGCTGGGCAGGCCACGAGCTATATTATGATGAAAAAGGGAAAGACGCATATGTCGTCCATACCGTCCATGATGATAAGACGGATATGGCGAAGCAGCATATGGCCAAGTTCAAGGCCCTGGGGAAGCGCAATGAGATGAATCCCTCCGGCAATCCCGATCATTCCATACTGCCAAAGGGAAATAAGGTGGAGGATATAACCTACTGAATGGATAACATACCTTTTTAATGGACCATTTTTGGCCTTCGCCAAATCCGGCTTTTATCCGCACCCGCCGATCAACTCCACTGCTTCCCTCAGGTCGCCTATAACCTCCGAGCCCTGGCGCTCCCCCTTGCGGTCCAGGAAGAGAGCATCCAGGCCCGCATCCAGCGCTGACTCATAGTCATATCTATAGTGGTCGCCGATGTGCAGCACCTCAAAGGGCCTGGCATCCATATGAGCGCAGACAGCACCATAGAGGAGAGGCGACTTCTTGACCTCCCGGAAGTCGCTGGTGGCAGAGAAGATCTCCCGGAAGTAGCCTTCCAGGCCGTCCAACTCGATCTCGATGAAGTCGCGGGCGGCATTGGAGGTGACCACCAACTCGTAATTCTGGGAGAGAAGCTCCAAGACCTCTTCTACTTCGGGATAGACCTCGATCTCATCCTCGTAAAGCTCCAGGAGGTGCTCTTTGCCTACTGATAGGCCGAACTTGTCTATCCAGAACTTGAGGTCATACCACTCCAGGTGGTCGCTGCCGATCTTCATGTATTCGCTAATGACGTATTCTCTGGCGACGGGAAAGTCCATCCCCGTCTTCTCGGCATAAAGCCGGGGCATGCCCTCCATCCAGACCTTGTCCACGAACCTCGAATTTACCAGGGTGCCATCCATGTCCAGGGATATGATGCGAATCATCTTGAACTCCTGTTGAAGAGAGAAGAGTCGCTTTATGGGTTTATTATTCTTTTGGATAGGTCGGAGTCGAAAGATATAAGGTCACGTGCTATCAATTGCCATACCAGGAAGAGAACCGGAGCACTGAAAGGATCAGGGATGTCTGATGACGAGGGTTTTAATTTTAATTCTGATTGGAATGCTGGCAGCTGCAGGGATTGTGAGCGCCGTCCCGGTCAGGCTGGGCTATGACGATGGCAGCGCAGAAGATGCTATCTGGATGGACGATCTGCGGGGACATGCTGTGGTCTATGAGGCACCATGCGACAACTGGACCCTGTCCGAGGTGGAGATGCTGGGAAAACTGGCTCCTGAGCCGGAGTCGGAGATGCTGGTAGTCGAGGTCTGGGATCGCAACCTCTCTCTGCTTTCCAGGGCGACGGATAGGGCCCGGTCCTACTTTTCCAACAACTTCACCTGGGCGGTGGTGGATATCCCTGATGCTACCGTTTCCGGCAGCTTTGTCGTCTCGGTCTATGAGTTCGCGGGAGTGTATGTGGGGGTTGATAACAGCTCCCTTTCCCTCCGGTCAGCTCTCGCTGCCCGCAATCCCAATCGCATCCTTCCCTGGGATCTTCTGAACCGCTCCTACAACCAGACCAGCTGGATGATCCGGGTCCTGGGACACTCCCCTGCTCCCGAGATCGGCCTGGAGATCGAAAAGGGCACCGCGAGCCAGGCCAGTCCGGCAAAGATCAGGATTACTGCTCTGGATGAGGATGATAACCTCCTGAGCGCGACGTTGCACGTCGTTGATAACAGGAGCCATGAGATAGTCTGGTCGGAGATTAAGGCCCTTGAGGGTGGGAGCGCTGATTTGCAGTTCTCCTGGCCGGGTGCCATGCGCCAGATATCCATGAATGGCTCATATTACGGGCCGGTGCATTCCGTCAACGACCTGGGGATCTCAGAGAACTTGAGCAGCCTTCTCGCTTTCTCTGTGCCTGCGATCCTGGAAGAGGAGGAGAATAGTACCCGCCTCGTCCAGGCCTATTTCGGCCAGGAGGGCAGTTTCAATGCCCTGATCGATTCATATGGAGGAGTCTACTATCTTTCCAGCGATCTGGTGGAAAGGATGAGGCCGGGCAGCAATTATTCCCGGTTCGTCATGGAGAATATCAGCCTGGTTTCCGGTGAGAGCAGGATCGGCTTCCTGAAAATGATACTACCAGCAAATGATGAAGAAGAGAGCTGGGAGATCGTCGGCCCTCTGCCTCTTGTCGGCCCGGCGCAGGATGGCTTTGGACTGCGCCTGGAAGAGGTCCCGGCAGGCAGTGGTGAATACATCATTCTGGTTGAGGTGCAGGATTCGGCGTTCAATGCGGTGGGATTGGCAGGAGATGAAATAGTCAGGGTGGCGTGATTCATGATTCGTGCCATCATCAATGGAGATAGATAAATGCGTATATTCGTTGTCGTAGGCCACAAGGCCACCACCCAACCAAACTTCTCTTTGGAGGATATTCCCGGCACATCAGGCCGCCTGGACATCCTCTGTCGTTCTGTGACCGCTGCCTTTGTCCTATCCCACGGCATCAGAAAGGATGTGCTGGTGTACCTGGTGCTGCTGGGCGGGGAGAGCCCCAAGACCATCCGTCTGGTGGGTGAGACCCTCCGCCACCTCAATCCCGATGAGAGGACCACCGCAGCTCTGCTCAAAAAGGCCCTGGCGGTCGAGGCCGGGCCGGAATGGTCCATGTCCACCTCGGGCATATTCGTCCGCACCGGCGACCTGGAGAAGCTGCTGGAAGATCTTGGGCAGAGGTCGGTCCGGCTGATTTACCTGAAGGAGGATGGAAAGGACTTCCGCTGTCTGAGGGATGAGCCTCTGGAGAAAGAGATGGCATTCGTTCTGGGAGACCATACCGGAATGACTGAGAAGGAGGAGTCGCTCCTCGCCTCTGCCGGAGCGGAGACAGTGGCCCTCGGGCCGACCAGCCTGCACGCCGATCACTGCATAGTGGTCACTAACTGGTTGCTGGATACCAATGCCTTTATGTCGGATTGCGGATAAAACAGCCTTAATATGGCTAATTCAAAAAGCGCAATATTTGCCGTTATATTAAACCTCCTCATAGCAGACTGGGTCATGTCTATCTGGGCTATCCCCGGAGGGGAATACTCCTCTTCCTGTTGAGCTTTCTGATAGGGGCTGCAAGCGCTGGATTGGGATGGATCGTGGCCGTCATACTGTGCTCATATGATGCCTGGCAGCTGGCCAGGAACAGACCCGCCCCCTTCGACTTCCTGGGAGCATATATTGGCGAATGAATCTAAATAAGCCAGCGGCTTGATCCCCTGGAATAAAAGAAGAGTGGAATTGAAGAATCATTATGAGTGAATCTATATGCGAAAAGATCCAGGAGAATCGAAAAGATGACATCCTGGAGACGGCCAGGAGGATCGTCCGACTGGGCCCCATCTGCGACAGCTGCCTGGGAAGGCAGTTTGCCATGCTGGCCACCGGCCTTACCAATGCCGAGCGGGGCCGATCTTTGAAGACAGTCCTGTCCATGCAGGCCTCGGCTAAAGATGACCGCTCCCTGCTGGAGGATCTTGCTCCTTCTTTCCGGTCAGCCCGGCTCAAGCTGGGCGGCAAGGATGAGCCGGACGCTCGCTGCACCGTCTGCCTGGGAGAGATGTCTCCCGAAGTGCTGGATAAATGGGCGGAGAGGGCTGCCGCCGCCCTCGCCGGCTGGGAGTATTCCACCCTGGTGGTGGGCACAAAGATGTCCGGCCTCCTGGCGGAGAACGAGGAGCTCCTTCTTGCGGACGGCGGCTCCCGCCATGCCGAGCCATTCAAATCCGAGCTGAACCGAGAGGTGGGCAAACGCCTCTCCTTGATCACAGGAAAGGAGTTCGACCTGAAAAATCCGGATATGGTGGTCCACCTCAACCTGGAGAAAGGAGAGGCAGAGCTGCAGGTGGCATCTTTGTTCCTCCGCGGGCGGTACAGAAAGCTCGTCCGGGGCATTCCCCAGACCCGCTGGCCCTGTCGCGAGTGCCGGGGCCGGGGCTGCCCGCGCTGCAACGGCACCGGTCGCATGTACCAGGAGTCGGTGGACGAACTCATCCGCCCGGCGGTGATGCTGGCGGCGGAGTCTGAGGATACCGTCTTTCACGGAGCCGGTCGCGAGGATATCGATGCCCGCATGCTGGGCAGCGGCAGGCCGTTCATTGTGGAAGCAGTCCGGCCGCGGAAGAGGACGATTGACCTTGCGACGCTTCAAGAGGAGATCAACCGCCAGGCAGAGGGCAAGGTAGAGGTGATTGAGCTTGCACTGGCGGATTCCTCGATGGTGGAACGGCTCAAGGAGGCCACCTTTGTCAAGACCTACACCGCCCTGGTCAGGCTGGGTGCAGAGGTGGCAGAAGAAAAGCTTAAATCAGGCCTGAAGAGATTAGTAGGACAGGTCGATCAGCGTACGCCAACTCGGGTGTCTCACCGAAGGGCAGATAAGCTCAGGTTGAGGAAGGTTTATAGCACTGATCTGATTGAGGTTAAGGGCAAACTGGCTCGCATTAATGTGAAGGGCGAAAGCGGCCTTTACATCAAGG
The DNA here is from genome assembly GCA_034679645.1 of Methanothrix sp. Lineage (GTDB taxonomy): Archaea > Halobacteriota > Methanosarcinia > Methanotrichales > Methanotrichaceae > Methanothrix. Next base: position 4,641 of record JAXDAR010000223.1, read on the forward strand.
AGCTGATCTCCGGAGATGGAGGCAGAACCCAGCCGAACCTCGCGGAGATCCTCAGAGTGGACGCAATCGTTGAAGAGCTGGATGTAATAGATGTAGGTGGAGAATCAGATGGCACATCATCACGGAATGCGGAAGAAGTCTAGAGACAAGCTGAGCAAGACTGTCAGGAGCAGTGGAATATCTCCCGTAGTCAGGGCTATTCAAGAGTTCGATACGGGATCAAAGGTTCACGTGCTCATCGATCCCAGCATACATAAGGGAATGCCTCACCCCAGGTTCCATGGAAAGACGGCCGAGGTCGTGGGAAAAAGGGGCAGAGCGTTCGTTCTGAAGGTCACCGATGGCGACGCCACCAAGACCTTGATCACACTGCCTGAACATCTCAAGGCGCAGAAATAAGATGATTGTCAAAAGCGTCTTAGAAGAGGAATTCCTGACCCTGGCGGAGGTCAAGGAGATCCTCGACCAGATTCGGGAGAAGCGGGCTGATGAAGAAGAGCTGGGCTATGAGCTTCGCCGGGCGATAAGGCATGCTGAGCTCTTTTCCAAGGGCAGCGCAGAAGAGAATAAGGCAATGGTAGCTGAGCTGATGAAGATGGAGAAGATGACCAGGCTTATAGCGGTTAAGATAGCGGACATCAGGCCGGTCACCAAAGATGAGCTGAGAGCGATCTACGCCAAAGAGAGGTTCAATCTCAGCGAGGAAGAGCTCAGCAGTATTCTAGAGATTGTATTCAGGGGGTAAGGCATATGCCTGAGGGGAGACCGCCAAAGAGAGAAGAGATAGCCAGGGTTCTCGATTACCTCCCCTATGGCCGCACATTGGATGGCAGGGCCTATCAGAAGCAGCCTTTGGTTCAGGCGGTGGGCGAGACCAACTTCGTGCTCATGGAGATGACTCCCAAAGAGGGAGTGGTTCCTGTAGCTGGAGCCAGGGTTTATATCGGTGGCGGCAGCCGGGACGTAATCGACCATGTAAACCGCAGGATCGACTACTCTGAGCTTTCCAACAGCGCCAAGCTGGAGCTGCCTTTTATAATCCAGACCGTGGTTCTGGAAGATGAGGCCAGGTTCATCCGTTACTTCAATGATGCCGGCCCCATCACCACCCGTATGCATGCACTGGAGCTTTTGCCGGGCATAGGAAAGAAGCTGATGTGGTCGGTGCTCAACGAGCGCAAGAAGGGCCCCTTCAAGAGCTTTGCCGACCTGGTGGAGAGAGTGAAAGGGCTGCATAATCCGGAGAAGCTGATAGCCAAGCGCATCGAGGATGAGCTGATGGACGACCGGATCAAGTACCGGGTCTTTACCACAATGCCTCGCATAAGATGAGACTGGGCCAGCATTTTTTGATTGATCGCTCGATTGTGGATACCATTGTGAGCCATGCCGAGCTTGGGCCAGAGGATTGGGTGCTGGAGATCGGGCCGGGGGAAGGCATCTTAACCCGAGAGCTGGCTGCTCACGCCGGCCGGGTCTATGCGGTGGAGATCGATCCCGATCTGGCCGCCATCCTGTGCAATATGGCAGCAAATGTGCAGGTGATACACGCCGACGCCCTGACCGTCCCGCTGCCCCAGTACAATAAGATCGTCTCCAACCTCCCTTACAATATCTCCAGCAAGATCACCTACCGCCTGCTCGCCCGGCCCTTCGATCTGGCGGTGCTGATGTTCCAGAAGGAGTTCGCCCTGCGGTTGAAGGCCCAGCCCGCCAGCAAGAATTACGGTCGGCTGGGAATGGTGGCCGGCTTCTTCTGTCATATCGAGATTTTAGAGAGCGTCTCCAGAAAGGCCTTCCGCCCTGTTCCCGATGTGGACTCGGCCATAGTGCGCCTCCGTCCGCGAACAGAGAGGCCTCAGGTGGAGCCCAAAGCCTTCATGAGGATGGCGGATATGCTCTTCCGAAACAGGCGCAAGAAAGTGAAGAAAGGTCTGGCGGCATATGGGGTGGATAAGATGACCATATCCGAACTGGACCAGACACTGATCAATATGCGGCCCGAGGAGCTGACTCCGGATCAGGTGGCAGGGCTGATAATGGCGATCGATGAGAAGAGAGGCTGGGCCTGATAGACGAAAAAAAATATTTGCGGTTCATAACCTACTCTTCCTTTTAAATGCCCAGGCGGATATGTTTTATTTCCAGGAATGACTCCAGACCGAAGTGACCCAGCTCCCGGCCGATGCCGCTCTCCTTCCAGCCTCCAAAGGGCATCTGATAGTCCATCACATTGTTGATGTTTACCCCCACCCCTCCTGCTTCCAGCCTCTCAGCCGTCTGAATTCCCCTGGCAATGTCACTGGTGTATACATAAGCGGCCAGGCCGTAATTAGAATCGTTGGCCAGTCTTATGGCCTCGTCAACTGTCTTGAAGCGCATGATGGGAGCCACCGGGCCGAAGGTCTCCTCTCTCATGATCCTCATCCGGTGGTCCACTCCCACCAGTACGGTTGGCAGGAAAAAGTAGCCCATATCGAATGCCTCCCCCTCCGGCTCCCGGCCGCCGGATAGCAGCTCCGCTCCCTTATCCTGGGCGTCGGCCACATGCTCCTTGGTCTTCGCCCTCTGCTCTTTGCTGAACATCGGACCCAGGTCCACGTTCTCCTCCAGGCCGTTGCCGATCCGCAGCCGTTCAGCTTGATGAATCACCTTATCGATGAAATCCTCCGCCACCTCCTCTGCCACATAGACCCGGTTGACACTGATGCAGATCTGCCCCATATTGGAGAAAGCCCGCTGGGCGCAGGCGGCAGCCGCTTTTTCGATATCGGTATCTGCACAGGCGATGAAGGGGGCGTGCCCTCCCAGCTCCAGGGAGACGCGCTTGATCTGATTGGCCGCGCGGGCCATAATCCACCGTCCGGTCTCGGTCTGACCGGTGAAGGCGATCTTCCTGGAGATGGGATTTTCCACCAGCTCTGCCCCCACATCGCTTCCCGCGCCGTGGACCACATTGGCCGCCCCCGCAGGAAGACCGGCGTCCGAGATCGCTCGCAAGAACTCTGTGGCGGCCACGGGGGCCTGGCTGGGCGGTTTGGCCACAAATGTGCAACCCGCCGCCAGACACGGCCCCACCTTCCAGGAGAGGAGGTCAACAGGATAGTTCCAGGGGGTGATGAGGGCGGCGACCCCCACAGGCTGACGGACGACGATGCTTCTGCCCCGGGAGGTGGCCAGCCATTCCCCTATGTTTCTCCTCCCTTCTTCAGCATAGTAGTCCAGGATATCGGCAGAGGAGAGGACCTCCGCCCGGGCATTTTTCAGGGGCTTGCCCTGCTCCAGGGTGAGCAGGCGGGCGATGAATTCCGCCCTCTCTCGCACCAGGTCGGCGGCAGAATGCAATATCTCCGCCCTCTTCTCGCTGGAGGTCGCTGACCAGACCGCAAATGCCCTCTTCGCTGCCTCCAGCGCCATCCGGGCGTGCTGGCGGGTCCCTGGAGAGAAAACCGCCACAGGCTCCTGGTTTGCCGGATTGTAAATCGTTTTTTCATTTTGCGATGAGATAGGGAGCCGCTCCCCATCGATTATCATATGAGTCTGATGCATGAAAAACCTCCGCGTCACCTATTCTACCAACTATTCTATTTCCTCCTATAACATTTATATGGGTTTAAGTCATAATGAAGGCTGAGATAATGATCGAGCAACATCGATTTGAGGTTTATGATAGATGAAGTCTCCATGTGAAGAGATCGTCTGGGATGTGCTTCCCAGCATCAGAGCGGCTACTGCCGAAGAGCTGATCAAGAGAGGAATATCTCAAAAGGATGTATCCAAGATGCTGGGAATCACCCCACCTGCAGTTTCCCAGTATGTCTCCAAGAAGAGAGGCTATAATATCGAGTTCAGAGAGGATATCAGGGAGGCAATAGGAAAGCTGGCGGAGGATCTCATCGAGGGAGGGGTTGATGATCTGGTGGGGAGGATCTGTGGGATCTGCCGCATGCTCCAAGAGGACGATAGCGCCTGCGTCTCCGCCAGATGCAAAGGAAAGTAGGAGCTTTGACAAATCGCCTCTTACCGGATGCATTCACCTCCCATCGTCTTCCGATCGCTATCAATTTTCTGGATGCAAAAAAATGAGCCTCGACGACAAGCTAGAGGATCTGAAAAGCCGGATCCGGGAAAAGGGAAAGCTCCTCATCTCTTACTCCGGTGGGGTGGACAGCAGCCTCCTGGCCAGGCTGGCAAATGATGTCCTGGGAGATGGAGCTATGGCGGTGATCCTGGCCAGCGAGATATATCCCCGAAGCGAGCTTGAGGAGGCGGTTTCCCTGGCAGGATCCATTGGTATCAGGCTGAGGGTGGAGAGGTTCTCGATTCTCGAGGATGAGGCTTTTGCCCAGAATTCGGCCAACCGCTGCTATATCTGCAAAAAAAAGTCAATCGAAATTCTCAAGATGGTGGCCGAAGAAGAGGGTATAGGCTGCATCGCCGATGGGGTGAACACCGATGACCTTGACGACTACAGGCCGGGCATTGCCGCCTGCAGCGAAGAAGGGATCTGGCATCCATTTCTCGATTCAGGGATAAACAAGAAGGATATTCGTTCCCTGGCCAGGGATCTGGGACTGCCTGTCTGGGACAAGCCCTCTTCCGCCTGCCTGGCCTCGCGCATTCCCTATAATGAGAGGATCACAGGGGAAGGATTGCGAATGGTGGAGGAGGGAGAAGATTATCTGAAGAGCCTGGGGTTCGGGCAGTTGCGGGTGAGGACACAGGGGAGGACGGCGCGAATCGAGCTGGATGGAGAGGAGATGGAAAGGGCCCTGCTCCAGCGCGAGGAGATTGTCAAGAGGCTGAAGAGCATAGGCTTTGAGTATGTGGGCCTGGATCTGGAGGGCTACCGAAGAGGTAGCTCAAACGAGGTATTGTGAATTCTTTTAACATTCAGGAGATAAGATCCGATTTTCCCATTCTCGATGATCTCATTTATCTGGATAGCGCTGCCACCAGCCTCACCCCGGTGCCAGTAATGGACGCGGTCATGGGCTACTACCATCGTTACAGAGCCAATGTGGGTCGGGGGATCTACCGCCAGGCCCAGATCGCCGACCAGAGGTACAGAGACGCTCACCGGAAGGTGGCAGCCTTTGTGGGAGGTGAGGATGGAACGGCCATCTTCACCAGGAACACCACCGAGTCGATCAATATGGTTGCCCGCGGCCTGGATTGGAAAAAGGGCGACCGGATAGTCACCACATTGCTTGAGCACCACTCCAACCTCCTCCCCTGGATGAGGCTGAAGGGGATGGGAATCGATCTGGAGGTCATTGCCCCGAACAGAATGGGGAGGATCGATCTGGCTGACCTGGAGAGGGCTATAAGCAAGAGGACCAGGCTGGTGGCCATGAGCCATCTATCCAATGCCCTTGGCACCATTCAGCCGGCAAGAGAGGTCGGCCGGATCTGCCGGGAGCAGGGAGCCCTCTTCCTGCTGGATGCCGCCCAGTCCCTGCCCCATATGGCGGTGGATGTCAAGGATATAGATTGCGATTTTCTCTGTTTCTCCGGCCACAAGATGCTCGCGCCCACGGGATCGGGGGTGCTCTGGATAAAGGGACAGAGAGAGGACAAAAGGGATAAAGAGCAGAGAACGAGCCGTTCTGCCAATGGGAAGCCGGATCCCAGGAAGGAAGCGGGGGGCATTACGATTGAACCCCTGCTGGTGGGGGGAGGGATGGTAGAGAACGTCCTTGATGACGGATTTACGATAAAGAAAGGCTATGAGGGCTATGAAGCGGGGACGCCGGACATCTCCGCCGGAATTGGCCTTGGGGCTGCGGTGGACTATCTGGCCCGGATAGGGATTGACAGGATTCATGAGCATGAGGTGATGCTCACCAGGAAGCTTCTCCGCGGGCTGGATGACATAAAAGGTCTGGAGATCTACGGACCGGGGGCTGATAGCCCAGTGGCGCGGGGAGGGGTGGCCTCCTTTGGGATAAAGGGCCTCCTGCCTCATGAGATTGCCCTGATGCTTGACCAGGCCTCCAACATCTGCATCCGCTCCGGCCATCACTGCTGCATCCCTCTGATGAGGCATCTGGGGCTGGAGAATGGTACCGCCCGAGCATCGCTGTATCTCTACAATACCGATGAGGAGATCGAAAAGCTCCTCGTGACCCTGGAGCAGGTCGCCAGGATGGCTTAGGGGCCCGGAGGCCAGGATGGCCAGGGGAAGATATTGAAAGATGGATAATGAAGTATGGATAATGAACTACGAATAATGAAGTATGAATAATAATTATGAATAATAGAGGAAGATGATAAAGGATTTTGAGTGCTTGAAGGCTGATGGAGGGGAGGTCCAAAGGGCCACCTGCCCGGTGGTAGAGGAGATGCCCCTCTCCATTTTCATCAACGGCCGCCATTTTGCCACTGCCATGATCAGCCCCCAGCTGAAAAGGGAGTTTGTAGCCGGGCACCTTTATTCCGAGAGGATCATCTCCTCGGTGCAGGAGATCGAATCCTTAGAGGTGGAGGGGAATTTGGCCCGGGCCATCGTCTCCAATCCCATCCGGGCGGTGGTCCCAAGGAGGCCCATTGTTAGCGGCTGCGGGGGGATCGCCTCCTTTCTGGATGAAGCCAGGCTTCTCCGGATAGAATCCGATCTGACGATAGGATTAGAGCAGGCTCGGGAGGCGATGAAGGCCATATCCCTCTCCGAGACGCACATTGCCACCGGCGGAGTGCATTCAGTGGGCCTGTTCGACCATTCGGGCCCCATCTCCATGGTCGAGGATATTGGCCGCCATAATGCCCTGGACAAAGCTATAGGAATCCAGATTCAGAGAGATGGGGAATTCGACTTTGGCCGGACGTTTGCCGCCTGCACCGGCCGGGTCTCCTCAGACATGGCCCTGAAGTGCTCTGTGGCCGGCATCCCCATAGTCGTCTCCCGCGGGGCGACGACGGGTCTTGCCATATACATTGCCCAGAGGACAAATCTGGGCATCATCGGTTTTCTGCGGGGCAAGAGGCTGACCGTTTACAGTAATCCAGAGAGGTTTGAGATTGACTGAAGCGGGCACGCTCTGCTCCTTATGCCAGCGCCGGGCCATCGTCTCCCAGAGGTATCTGGGCCGGCAGCTCTGCCAGGATCATTTCCTGCAGGACTTTGAGGGACGGATGCTTCGGACCATCGAGAAGGGCAGGATGATCGAGGAAGGGGAGCGGATCGCAGTGGCGGTGAGCGGGGGGAAGGATAGCACTGCCCTCCTCTTTGCTCTGGCCAGGGCTTTTGCCGGGAGGGATGTGGAGCTGGTGGCGGTGACGGTGGATGAGGGCATCGCCGGCTACCGGGATGACACCATCGTAGCCGCAGAGCGGATCGCCCGGCAACTGGGGATCGAGCAGGTGATCGTCTCCTTCCAGGAGGAGTATGGTTATGATCTGGACGGGATGGTGGTCGGAAAGGAGGTTGCGCCCTGCACCCACTGCGGGGTTTTCCGCAAGAACTCATTGAACCGGGCAGCGAAGCGACTGGGGGCGGCAAAGCTTGCCACCGGCCATAACCAGGACGATGAGGCCCAGTCGGTGATGATGAACTATCTGAAGGGGGATATGGAGAGGCTGATGCGCTTCCGGCCCCGGAGAGAGCAGCCGGGGCTGGTTCCCAGGATCAAGCCACTGCGAGACATTCCGGAGAAGGAGATCGCCCTTTATGCCATGGTCAACGGGATCTATTTCGAGTCCAGGGAGTGCCCTTATGCCCGGCTGTCTTTGAGAGCGGATGTGCGGGATATGATGAACCGGATGGAGAGCCTCCTTCCCGGCACCCGGCTGAGCACATTAGAGGGTTTTGAGAGGATCGAGGACCTCTGCAAAGAGAGCTGGGGGCAGATGGAACTGGCAGAGTGCAGGGAATGCGGCGAGCCCTGTGTGGGGGAGAGGTGCAAGGCCTGCGAGCTATTGAGGAGGCTGAGAGGATAATGGATCTGGGCGCCTGTATCTCGCGGGATAAGAATGAGAAATGCTCGGGAATGTTCTTTGCACTGGGAGACCACAGCCAGCGGCGCAGAGGCATACATCCTGGTGATATAAAAAACTGATATCCTGCGTGGGCACTCGGGACGGAGTGTCCCTGTGCATACCGGTATCTGTGCTCGGAGAGGTAGCAGCGATCTGTTTTGAGGGCAGAAGACACAGCGTTTCAGAGCTGCACGAAGTCATAGATTTTCTGGCTCGCTATCAGGTCAGGTTCCTTCACCCCAACCAGATCGTAGCAGAAGCCTGCTACAATCTCTATGGCAATGAATGGAGAGACAATAGGATGACGCCAACGGATCTCGTTCATCTGGGGTATGCATTGGCCTATGATATGGATTATTTTGTCACAACGGATAGCGTTCTAAATCAATACAGGGTGCCAACAGGATTCAAGCTCAAGGTGCTGCACCCGAAGGATGCTATAAAGCGCATTCTCAGATCAGTTATCAACGGGTCCTGGGGCTAGGCCTCCAGGAAAAGCTTATCATTTCAGCCCACCAAAAACTCCTCCAAGGATATGGTGCAGATGGACCCGATGACCCTGGCCTCCATCGCCGCCCCTTTCCTGGCCAAAGGGGCGAAGGCTTTCTCCAAGAGCGCAGGCGAGAAGCTGGGCGCAAAGGTGGGCGAGCTGTGTCAGGCGGTGGCAGACAAGTTCAGGGGCGACTCGGATGCTGAGGAGACCCTGGCCCTAGCCCAGAAGAGGCCGGACTCCAAAAGGCGGCAGAGTGCTCTGCAGGAGGTCCTGGCGGGGAAGCTGGAGGCTGACCCGGATTTCGCCGTCAGGGTGCAGAGGCTGATAGATGAGCTGCAGAAAGAGGGCGGCGGCAGGACGGCCTTCTACCAGCGGGGCCAAAAGGTCGGTACGCAGACCAATATAGCAGGCGATGTGCAGGGACCAGTATTCTCCGGGCACTTCGAGATCCAGGGAGATTTCATCTATAACGAGGCTACCAAAATTCGCCTGCCTCTTATGAGGCCGCTAAGGGTGCAGCACTTCACCGGAAGGGAGTTGGAGCTGACATCGCTGCTGGATCGGTTGCAGCCCGGCCGGGCAGTAACCATTTGTGGCCCTGGCGGTATGGGAAAGACGGCACTAGCAGCCGAGGCCATCTGGAAGCTGTCTCCAGTCAGCGCTCCTCCGGAACGTTTCCCTGACGGTATCATCTTTCATACCTTCTACCACCGGCCTCAGGCTGTCCTGGCCCTAGAGACATTCGCCCGGGCTTATGGCGAGGACCCTCGCCCAAGCCCTTATGAAGCCGCAAGAAGGGCTCTGGCAGCTCGCCAGGCTCTGATCGTCCTGGATGGAACGGAAGCATGCGACGACCTGGACACAGTCCTTTCGGTCACGGCAAGCTGCGGAGTGCTCATTACCACAAGGAAGCACAGCGATGCGCCTGAAGACTTCAGCGATTTATCTCCTTTGCCTCCGGACAGAGCCGTCCAGCTCCTGCAAGCCTGGGCCGGCACAATGGCTTCCGATGAGAAGATCTGCCAGAGCATCTGCGGTATTCTGGGAGGTCTGCCTCTGGCCATCTTCCTGGCTGGCCGCTACATGGCTCACAAGCGTCAGTTTGGAGACGAGTATCTGGCATGGCTGGAGGAGACGCCTCTGGTCGCTCTGGATATGGGAGAACGAGAGCATCGGAGCATCCCTCTCCTGATGAAGCACAGCCTAGAGCAGGTGAGCGATGCAGCTCGAGCCTGTCTTGGGGTAACGGGAATTCTGGCCTTGCGGCCATTCGAAGCCGGAATCATGGCTATCGCTCTGGAGATCTCCACTGAGGATGCGAATCGGAGCCTGGGGGAGCTGACCGATTTCGGTCTCCTGATCCGCCCAGATGTTAGCTACCAGATAACTCATGCCCTCGCACACACTTATGCTCGGGCTGAGCTTCCTCTGCCGAGCGATACATTGCTCCGCCTGGCGGAGTACTATAACGAGCTTATCATGAATCAGTTGCCTTTGGGATTGACGGGCTATGTCTTCCTGGATGCCCAGAGAGATCATATCCTGGCAGTTCAGTCAGCCTGCATTAAAGCTGGACTATGGGGGGCCGTATGCAGAATCACCTGGGCTGTTGAAGATTATCTCGACTTGCAGGGACATTGGACAGAGAGGGTTGCCGCCTTGCAGGCGGGATTGGATGCAGCAAAATCCGACGAAAATCGCTATGATGAAGCTGCATTTCTTAATCTTCTGGGCCTGGCATATGCCGACCTGGGCGACGCCAGGAAGGCCATTGAATACTACCAGCAGGCGCTGGACATTGCCCGCGAGATCGGCGACCGGAGGGGCGAGGGTGCTGACCTGGGCAACCTGGGCCTGGCCTACGCCGCCCTGGGCGACGCCAGGAAGGCCATCGAGCACCACCAGCAGGCGCTGGCCATTGCTCGCGAGATCGGTGACCGGAGTAGTGAAGGGAACTGGCTGGGCAGCCTGGGCCTGGCCTACGCCGACCTGGGCGACCCCTGGAAGGCCATCGAGAACTACCAGCAGGCTCTGGCCATTTCCCGCGAGATCGGTGACCGAGGGAATGAAGGTTACTGGCTGGGCAACCTGGGCATAGCCTACGCCGGCCTGGGCGACGCCAGGAAGGCCATCGAGCACCACCAGCAGGCGCTGGCCATTTCCCGCGAGATCGGTGACCAGAGGAATGAAGGTTACTGGCTGGGCAACCTGGGCATAGCCTACGCCAATCTAGGCGACGCCAGGAAGGCCATCGAGAACTACCAGCAGGCGCTGGACATTGCCTGCGAGATCGGGGACCGGAGGGGAGAAGGTGCTGACCTGGGCAGCCTGGGCGCAGCCTACGCCGACATGG
>JAXDAR010000224.1:0-18517 GCA_034679645.1 Methanothrix sp.
CCTGATCATGCGGTTCAAGGGCTTTTACGATAAGGATTTCTTTGGGGTAGAGGTGAACAGCTCCGGTGGCGAGATATACTATGCACCCGTCCGCTCTCGAAGCGAGCACAAGGGGGCCCGGCTGGGCGATGTTATCGGCAGGCTGACGGAGCTGGACCTGCTCATGAAGGATCAGCGCATAAGGCAGGACCTGGCCAAGGTCGACTTCCAGCTCAGCCTTCTCCCCTCCATGATGGGCTCAGGCCTCTAGGCCATTCTCCTGCATTCCAGGCGGCGAAGAAGCTCCTCTTGCAGCTTCTGGTAATCCCCTCCTCCCAGCACCTCCCGCCAGAGCAGAGCCTGATTGGCATCCTCCGAGGATAAATCAGCCTCCAGAAACCCTATCGCCTTTTCAGTGATATGACGGAGGATAGTTGATGGAATCCCATCCCCCTCCTCTTTGACCTGCTGCAATGCCTGGGCATAGTCCGCCCTGGCCTCTTCCATCCGACCGGTATTGGCCTCGCACTCCGCCAGGTCGACCAGGGCCAGGAGATTCAGGTCGGCAGACCCCAGTATCCTGGCCTGATGCTGTCTCAATCTGGCCATCTCCTCCGCCCGAGAGTAGTCTCCCTGGGCTAAGAAGAGGTGGGTCATATCTTTGTAGACGGCGACGATATCCAGCAACGCCTCCAGACGGAGGAAGACGGCCAGAGCCTTCTTCATCTCCCGGAGGGCATCCTCGTACTCCCCTCTGGCTAAGGCCAGGCGTCCGAGATTGGATATAGCCCGCGCCTCCTCATAAGGAATTGTGAGCCTGCGAGAGAGGGCCAGGGCCATCTCAAAGCAGCTCTTCGCCTCCGAATACTGTGAATCCCTCTGAAGGCTCTCGCCTTTTGCGCTGTAGAGCTGGATTTTAAGGGGCTGATAGTCGGTGCGGGAGATCAGAGTCTGGGCCAGGGAGAGATAGAAACGGGATTGCAGGGATTGACCTTCCCGGATATTGAACAGAGCAAAAGCGATATATCCCTCGCATAGATCGGGCAGCGCCCCCAGGCTCTCCAGCATCCCTATGGATTGGGAGAAAAGCTTGATGGCATCGGCAGATCTTCCCATCTGCCCGGTGATTATGGCCAGGGATAGGGTGGCAGAGGCGATGCAGGGCAGGGCACCCAGCATTCCGAAGACATTCAGCGCCTCGCTGAGCAGGGACCGGGCCCACTTCAGCTCCCCCATATCTTTGTAGAGCAGGGCGGTATTGAAGAGAACCTGGCCGGAGTTGTAGATCTCACCGCAGCGATCGAATCGCTCCAGGCTCTTTTTGTAACAGGAGAGGGCTTTATCCCACTGGCCGCAGTCTGCATAGCAGCCGGCGAGGGCAGAAAGAACCTCCCCCTGGCCGGAGATGTCGCCCGTCTCCTCCAGTTCGGCGAGCTGTCTTCTGTACTCATCGATATCTGGCGATATGTCCCCCTGGCCAGTTCGGATCATATCGATGCTGGCCTGCATCTCCGCCGCACCCTCCTGATCCTTTAGGCGCCTGTAGATCTCCCCGCCCCTCTGGAAGTGCTCCGCTGCCAGATCGCGCTCCCCCTGGCGGTGATAGAGGTTCCCCAGGTTTGCCAGCACCCTGGCCATGCCAGCTCTGTCCTCCAGCTTCTCAAAGATGCTCAGGCTGCGGCTGTAGCAATCCCGCGCTTCGGGCCACTCTCCCCTCTTGTAGCATAAGCTAGCCATATTGCTCAGCACTGAGGCCTCGCTGTTCAGATCCCCTGCTTTCCCGAAGCCCTCCCGGCTCAGGCGGTAGTTCTCCAGGGCAGCAGACCAGTCACCCCGACGGTAGCAGATATTGCCCAGGTTGTTCCTGGCTACGGAGACGGAGTACCAGTCCCCCAGACCCTCCATAATCGCCAGGCTCTCATTGTAGTCCTTTACGGCCTCATCCCACTGGCCGAGGTCGGCATGAAGATTTCCCAGGGAACACTGGACGGCAGCCACTGCCGCCTGGTCGTCCCGAGATCGGAGTGCCTCCAGAACCTGAGCATACCTGGCCTGGGCCTCCTGCCATCCCCCTTTTTTCAATATCAATTGCACCAGGGGCTCCAGGACTTCGATCATGGAGCGGGAGTCCTGTCTCTCGATCTGCCGCTCCAGACATTCCCGGTAGCTTCGCAGGGCTCCATCCAGATCGCCTCCTGCGATCAGGGATCTTCCCAGGCCTTGGAGGGACCGGCACTCACCTCCCCAGTCTCCCATCTCCCTGAAGATCTCCAGACTCTGCAGATACAGTTCCTTTGCGCGCCCCTCCTCCCCTGATTGGAGATAGACTCCGGCCAGGTTTCCCAGGGTAGAGGCCATCCCAGGCTTATCGTCCAGGGCACTCCTCGCTTCCAGGCTCAGGCGGTAGCACAGGATGGCATGCATGGGGTCGGACCGGTCGGAGTAGAGGTTCCCCAGGTTGTTCTCTGCCGCTGCCAGACCCTGCAGATCTCCACAATCCTCAAAGACCCTGGCCGCCTCCTGAAAACAGGTTTGGGCCAGGTCCCACTCCCCCCGGAGCTGATAGACCAGTCCCAGGTTCAGCCTGGTGCTGGCAGCACCTGCTTCGTCTCCCAGATCCTCTCTGGTGGCGATGCACTTCCCGAAGAACTCCTGGGCAAGACCAAGGTCGCCCCTGCTCTGACAGACCAGGCCGATGTTCGATTGCACCCCGGAGGCTCCCTGACCATCTCCCAGCCGGCAGAATATCTCATAGGCCCGGGAATACTGCTCCAGGGCCTGATCCGGATCCCCCTGCAAATGATATACGCCCCCCAGATTGGAGAGAGCCTCCGCCGCAGAAGCGCTCTCACCCATTTGCATATAGAGATCCGCCGCCCTCCGATAGCACTCTTTTGCCTCCGGCCAATCTGAGCGGCTGCTCAGGATCCCGGCCATGCAGATCAGAGCCTCGGCCATTCCACCCCGATCCTCAGCCGCTTCCCTTATCCTCAGGCTCTCCCGGGAGCATTGCAGAGCCTCATCCTGCAATCCCTGCCGGTGATGAATGCCCGCCAGGAGGATCAGAGCCTGGGCAAGGGAAGCTGAATCGCTATGCTTTTCCATGATGGCGATTGACCTTTGCAGATGATCCTCCGCCTGGATCCAGTCCCCTTCCGCCAGGAAGCACTGTCCCATACGGCAGAGAACCTGAGAGGCGAGAGCGGATTCGCCTTTCCGCAGGGCGGCCACGCACTTGCTGTAGACCTCAAGAGCCTCTTTGAGCCTCCCTTCATGATAATAGATATCACCAAGACGGGATTGCATCTGGGCCGCTCCGGTTTGGTCGCCGAGATCAGCAAGCAAATGGCTGGCGGACTGAAGGCTTATCCGGGCCCTCTTGCAGTTGCCCGTCTGCTGGTAGATGGCAGCAAGGGAAGCAAGAGCATGGGCTGCTCCCGCCGAATCCTGGGAGAGTTCCCTCTCCTTCAGGCATATCTGATATAGCTCCTCTGCCCGTTTTATATCGCCCTGAATCTGGCACAGCTCTGCCAGGCAGCTTGTTGCTTTCGCCCTCCCCGTTCTATCCTTTGGGTCCAGGATCTCCAGGATACGGGAATAGCATATCTGGGCCTGATGGTATTCGCCCTGCTGGCGGCGAGCATCACCCAGGCGCTCCAGAATCCGGGGCAGAAGAACGGGCCGGTCGCTCGCATCCATGGCCACCAGGGCCTTCTCATAGCACTGGCAGGCCCGCTCCCAGTCCTCTTCTTCTCCATAGAGGCACCCCAGGCATAAGAGGATCCTGGCCAGTGAATCAGCATCTGCACCGAGCCGGGCCAGATCGGATGCATTGCGGTAGTATTCGATGGCAGCCTGATGAAAGAAGAGATGATGAGCAAGCCTTCCCAGATTGAACCACGCCTGGATGCTGTTGACCTGGGTGGCGTAATCCTCCAGATCCGAGAGGCGTTCTCTCATGACGTTCTCGTCTGAGGAGAGCATGGCCTCGATGAAAGAGGATAACAGAGAGGGAACGGCAAAGGAGAGGCTCTTCAGCCTCTCGGGATCATATCCATCCGGATCCGAGAGCATCTCGGCAAAGGAGCCAAGGGAGGAGATAACGCTCTCAGAACTCGAATCCATATCGATCACCTCATCCGGGATGCAAATGAATGATGTTTTGGCCCTGCAATCTGTTTAAGGATTGATGCACTCCTTCCTACCACAAGATCAGCATCCAACAACATATCGTTTCCCCGCAGCCATTCGGAATTCAGCGATAACATCCTGTATCAATATAAACAGTCCGACCTTATAAATTCTTCTATTTCTTTAGAATGTTAATGGCATAATTTGCGTGCATTAATATTGATATGAAGAATAACTGGATAAATAAATACAATAGAGAGAAGAAAAAAAATAGTAAGGAGGCCCAACCTCCCTTCTGAGGAGTCTACTTCAAGACCAGCTTTAAGGCCCTCTGCGGACAGCCCACCACGCAGGCTCCGCATTGAATGCACTTCCCCGAGTCGGCAACCACCCGCCAGTCCTCGAAGTGAAACGTCCCCGTGGGACATATGGAGACACACGCCCCGCAGTTAACGCATTCGGACTCATCCCTGATCACCGGGATCTCCAGGGGCACCACCCTGACACCCCGCCTCTCGAAAGCCTCCATAACCTCCTGGCACTTCTCGGGCGGGACCTCAAGGACGATCTCCCCGCTCACCGCATTGATGCTCGCCCTCTCGATGTTGACCAGAGCATTGGTCTCCAGGATCACTGAGGCGACGACCGGGTGGCGGACAATTCCCGGAGCGACATGAAGCATCAGCTTCAAGGCTATCGCCTCCGGGCTAAGAGTCGGGAGAGATGATCACTGGTAATCATTCCTATCACCTTATCCTCTCTGTCCACCACCGGCAGGGCAGAGATGCCGTGTGTATCCAGGGTTCGGGCGGCAAGCTCAATGGGCTCATCCAAACGCACGGAATGGACCCGGCGGGTCATGATCTCTGCTATCCGGGATGGCTTTCCGCTGGCCACTGCTTTGGATATGTCCCAGGCAGTGATGATTCCGATCAGCCTCCCATCACGGGAGACCACCGGCAGATGGTCGAAGCTGCCGCTGACTATCAGCTTTGCCGCCTGCTCCACCGGGATATCCTCAAAGACGGTCACCACATCCCGGCTCATGACATCTACCACATTGGGCGACTCCTTGGTCTGCTTCATGGGCCGGGCGCTTCCCACCCGGGAGAGGGGTTCCGCCGCCTGGCTGATCAGGAACTCGCCCCGTTCCACCTGTTCCTTCAATGTCCTGGCGACCTCTCTTGCCATCTGGAAACTGGATAGTGGAGAGGAGGAGACCTCCTTACCCCCCAGGTCGATCGTACCCGATTTCAGCTCCTGGTAGCTGACCATCCTCAGCGATGGCCTGTCCCGGCGCGGAATGCCATAGTCCTGCACCGGCACAGTAATATCGCTGTCCCGCACTGCAGTGCTCCTGGCGAGCTTCTCATTTAATATCGGGATGGGTATCCCTATCCCCAGGTAAAGGCTGGGTCCGTATCTATGAAATGTGGCCGCCCGCAAGAAGCTGTTGTTCATCCTCTTCAGGTCGCCGGTGACCATCAGAGTGGAAAAGCCGTTTGCCGGATTATGCTGCGTTCCCGCACCCATCACATAGCCTGCAGCCCCCGCCAGGAAGATGCGCGTCCCCACCCCAATGTAATCGAAGCCCGGATCGTTGGAGAGGGGAGAGAGCACCCCCGCCCCGCTGTAGTGGACATTGCCCAGGCCCGGGAGGAGGGTGCCCATGTAGGTATGCATCGTCCGGTCAGAGGAGTTAGTAGCGGCATTGTAGCGCTGATAGGCATTCCGGGGATTGACCATGGTGGCCTGGTTGAAGTCCTCCAGCCGGAGGCTGGTCTCCAGATCCCTCTGGGGGTAGCAGTCGGAGGGAGCGCCCTGGGCCTGGACCTCTATCTGCTTTCCCGAAACCAGGTCCTCCATAACATGCGCCCCACCATACTCTATTCCCCGGTCCTCGGAGGGCTGGGTCGCCCCCAGGAACAGGTCGACGGCGGCGATGCCCCCATAGGCCTCCACCCGGTTCAGATAGGCGCGGGCGATTTTTATGGGAGGATCGCTATGGCCCAAATTGAGAAAAACCCCAGAAGAGCACATGGCGCCAAAGGTACCAGTGGTGACTACATCCACCTCACGCACCGCTCCTGCCGTGCCCAGCTCATCTACCAGATCTGGCATCTCCTCTGCCGTAACCACCCGGGCAGAGCCGTTGCGAATGCGTTCGTTGATCTCCGATAACGACTTCTCTTGCACAGCGGCTAAGGGTTGACGATCCGATAAAAACCTATTGGACTGGTGCTGGCCAATAACGTTATCTGCCAAAAGAGAGTCAAAGCTCGATCGATGGCCCAATTTCCCGGTAAGAAGATCGTCCTGACCAGCGATACCACCATGATGAGCAGCTATCACGGGGGGGTGATGCTGGGCTTTGCCGCCATCATGCCCCGGGCGACACTGCCCGACTGGGTCTTCAGTAATTTCTTCTGCCCGCCAGTCCCGGCCCTGAAGGACGGATCGGCGGCAATTGCCCCCTGCGGCATGAGAAAGGTGGAAGCAGCCCTCCTGGAGTCGGGATTCTCCCGCGATGAGGTGATGGTGGCCCATCCCCTTCATCTGGATAAGGCAATAGGCCCCGAGACCAGGATCGTGGGGATAACCCATGACGATCCCATGGGAAAGATCGCCCTCCGGCAGATAGAGGATATCATCGGTCGCGGCCCCCCATTCAACCGCTCCCGCTTCATCGAGCTTTTGGGTCACCCCCTGATAAGAGAACACCGGCCGCACGTTGTTTTAGGCGGAAACGGTGCTTGGGAGGTCCTGGGTGAGAAGGTGGATGTGGACCACGTATACCTGGGAGAAGGGGAGAGCGATTTTCCCCAGATCTGCCGGCAGATCATAAGAGAAGAGAGCGTTCCACCGGTTTTGCGGGGATCGGCGGTGCCCGGGGAGAAGATTCCGGTGAACAGAGGGGCGAGCATCGGCGGGATTGTGGAGATCGGCAGGGGCTGCTGGAGGGGATGCGCCTTCTGCTCGCCCACCATGCGCTCCGTGCGCCACCGGCCAATGGAGAATATCCTGAAAGACGTGCAGATTAACCTGGACTGCGGCCAGAAGGACATCATTCTTCACAGCGAGGACGTCTTCTCCTACGGATCTACAGGAACGAAGACCAATGAGAAGAAGATGTTAGAGCTTGTATCAGAGGTCAAGAAGCTGGGTCCGAAGACGGTGGACTTCTCCCATCTCAGCCTGGCTTCGGTCCACTCCAACCAGGGACTTCTGAGAGAGATATCCAAAATCGTGGGCATAGGCTCGGATCAGAACCACATGTCCGCCTGGATAGGAATAGAGACGGGAAGCTGCCGCATCCTGAAAATGCATATGGCCCAAAAGGCATTTCCCGAAAAGATCGAGAACTGGCAGGAGATCGTCCGGGACTGCTACCTTCTTTTCGACCAGGAGTCCTGGCTCCCCGTGGCCAGCCTGGTCCTGGGGCTGCCGGGGGAGAGGGCAGAGGATGTCATCCGCACCACAGAGCTGGTGGAATCTCTGATGGACTACACCGGCCTCATGCTACCCCTCTTTTTCACCACCATCGCCGAGACAAAGCTGGGCGGCATCAGGGGCTTCTCGAAGGCCGATGCACTGCCCGAGCACTGGCAATTGGTAGGGCTGTGCCTGGAGTACAACCTCAAGCATTTGAAAAGACTGCACAGCCTCTATCGGGAGAGGATGACTGCCGGGCCGCTGGTTCACGCTGCCCTGACCGGAGTGAATCTGATCGCAGATGTGGCCCTCAATAAATATCTGAAAAGAATGAAAAGGGGTGAGCCACCCAACTGAAGAATCCCGGACGCGATAGGCGGGGAAATGCTCAAGAATTAGCATCAGACCGCGATTTTAGTCATCATACTATCATTATAGTATTAACGTCAATTTTATGCAAATCCAAATATTACGCCATTGACATGTTGAATTGCCGAGGGCAGCCGGATTTGAGGATATCTTTCAAGATCAATAATTCTCTAAAACGGACCTCACCACTCCTTTGTGGTCCCCCTTCAGGGAATAGACGTTGTGATCCCCGGAGACATCAATGCTCAAAATGCCCAGGCGAGTGTTCATGAGGCCGACCATCGCCGAAACCCCCCGGTAGCTGACGTCAAAACCCTCCTTCGCGAGATAAGTAAAAACGTCCTCCGTGGTATAGGCACCATCGCTCAGGAAAAGCTTCAAGACGGCCTTCCGGATTCCCACACCATCCCGCTTAAGATAATTCCTCAGTCTCTCCTGAATTCGTTCTTCCGCGCTCTCCATCCGGCAAAATCACCGCCCCGAAAGAATGAATTTAAGGATTATAAAGGTATTCTCTCCACGACCGGACCGTCCCTCAGAGGATATTTCTCAATTATACAAAGATCGCATTCGCTGCCCTCGAGATCCCTGCAAATCTCCTCTAAAATCCAGGCGGCGATCTCTATCCTCCCTTCAAGGCAGCAATACATATCAAGAGGCAACTCGAGCTCCTCGAGGATCTTTAAAGCTTCCAGAAGGCCATCTTCTTCCCCCTCGATTATGCCGTGGATTATCGTCCCCTCATCGGTGATGTGGTCTAGGGGCCGGGATGTCCTCTCCGCCCGGCGTCGCAGCCTCTCCTTCAACTGCACTGCATCCTTGAAGCAGGAGGGACAGTAATGCACCTTGATATCATCATAGAGATAGCAATCTCTGGCCAGCTCTTCGCTCCCCTCCGCAGCGCAGCCCAGGTCCTGGGGAGTGTAACCCTCATCTCTGAGACGGGCGAAGTTAGTATCTGAGAACTCAAGCTCATTGAGGTTCAGAAAGGCATCCGCCTCTCTGACCGCCTGAACTAACGCTGGGGCGGGAATGTACGCCGGGATCTCCACTCCTGCCTCGATCCCCAGTTTTTGGGCTTCCTGCAGTGCCCGTTTCAGCCCGGCGGGATGGGACCATTCCTCATCCGGCGGATGGAAGCGGATTTCATCCAGGCCGGCTCCGGCCAGCCTCTCCAGGACGGATCTGTTTGGCAGGATGCCGGTATAAAGGTGGATGTGATGATCATCTCCGAACTCCTTTTTCAATTCCCGGATGCACTCTATGACGTAGTCCAGCCGCAAGAGGGGCTCTCCTCCGGTGATCCCTGTGCCCAGAGCGCCGATGGCCCTGCCCTCGCTCAGGATGTCGGCCATCTCTCGCACCGGCTGCTCATCGGCATAAACCACATCCTTTCCCCTCCGCTCCTCGGAGATGGGGCAGTAAAAGCAGCCCCTCTCGCACCGGCCGGTCACGAAGAGGACCAGACCCGCACCCTGCCGGCAGATCTGGCAGCCAGGAGAGAGATAGTTATAGATCGATCCCACGGAATCGGATTGCCAGGGCATGGTTATAGGGTGAGAGGGAGTACATATCAATTTTGTGGAACCGGATAAAAGTAGGAGAAGAGCAAGATCAAAACAGTTATCAGAGAGAAGGGCATTGATCCATTCAGATAGAGAATATAATTAAAATATATTAATAGGATGGTTCTTCGTGAGAGAATATCTCCTCGGAAATGCAGCTATTGCCAAAGGCCTGCTGGAGGCGGGGATCGGACTTGCCGCCGGCTACCCCGGAACACCCTCCTCAGAGATCATTGAGACCCTGGTGGAGCTGAAAGGCGATCTGCCCCTGCATATAGAATGGTCTGTGAATGAGAAGGTGGCGCTGGAGGTGGCGGCAGGGGCATCATGGACCGGCTGCCGTTCCGTGGCCACCATGAAGCACGTAGGCCTGAACGTGGCCGCCGATCCCTTCATGACCCTGGCCTACCTGGGGGTAGGGGCAGGCTTGCTGGTGATCTGTGCCGATGATCCCTTCTGCCACTCCTCCCAGAATGAACAGGACTCACGCCGCTACTCTCAGTTCGCCTCCATCCCCTGCCTGGACCCTGCCGACCCCCAGGAAGGGCGGGATATGACAGTATATGGCCTGGAGCTATCTGAGAAATTCAATATCCCGGTAATGCTCCGGCCCACCACCCGCGTCTCTCATGCCCGGGCAGATGTGGAGGTGGGCGACTGCAGATCATCCCCAGGCGAGCGCCATTTCGTCAAAAATCCTGCGCGACGGGTGGCCCTGCCCAGCCATGCCCGGCCACTACACAGTGAACTTCTGGCCAAGCAGTCGGCGATAGAGGATGAGCTGGAGAGCTGCCCCTGGAACAGGCTCACCCTCCGGGGAGAGACGGGAGTGATCGCCTCAGGGATCGCCGGTCTGTATGCCGAGGAGGCGCTACTGGATCTGGACCTTGACCACTCCCTCCTCAGGGTGGGGGCCTATCCCGCTCCAAAGAAGCTGATCCGCCGCCTGCTGGAGCATGTCTCGCGCGTACTGGTGATCGAGGAGCTGGAGCCGGTGATCGAAGAGCAGGTGGGGATGCTGGCGCGGGCTGCAAACCCCTCCCTCGAGATCCTGGGCAAGGAAAAAGAGATCCCTCGCGAGGGAGAACTGGACTTTCTCCTGGTGAGAAATGCCCTGGCCAGGATGAACGGCCTGGGGATTTTGGAGAGAAAATCCATTGCTGGGGCAGGGATAGTCCCGCCCCGCCCACCGGCATTGTGTCCAGGCTGCAGCCACCGGGCCACCTATTATGCCATGAGACGGGTCTTTGGCAAGAAGGCGATCTATCCCAGTGATATAGGCTGCTATACCATGGCCGTGGGCATGGGGACGGTGGACACCTGTCTATGCATGGGAGCGAGCATCACCCTGGCCAGCGGCATAAGGTTCGCCGGGGAGACGGAGGGGATCTGCGCCAGCCTGGGAGATTCCACCTTCCTGCATGGTGGCATGACCGGCCTGTTGAATGCCGCCTACAACCAGGCTAAGATCACAGTGACAATTCTTGACAACTCCACCACCGCCATGACCGGACACCAGCCCCATCCGGGCACCGGAGTCACCGCCACTGGCCAGCCCACAGTCCAGGTCTCGCTGGAGGCCCTGGCCCGGGCGTTAGGGGCAGGGCTGGTCGAGACTGTCGATCCCAACGACCTGGAGGGGACGATCGAAGGATTCCAGAGGGCAAAGGATTTTCCTGGATTATCGGTGGTCATCGCCAGGCAGCCCTGTGTGATCAGGGCCCGCAGGGCAGGGGCCCGGCCAGGAGCCTTCCAGGTGAACGAGGAGTGCCAGGGGTGCAAAATCTGCGTGGAGTACGGCTGTCCGGCCATTGAGTTTGAGGACGATGTGGCGAGGATCAACAACCTGTGCACGGGCTGCGGGATCTGCGCCCAGATCTGCCCCAGCTCTGCTATTTTGGAGGTGAAGAGATGAGAACCTCAGAGTGCGACATGGTGATCGTGGGAGTTGGCGGCCAGGGAGTGATATTGATATCCGATGTTATCGGCAGGGCAGGGGTCCTGGCGGGAAAGCCGGTGCGAGGAGCGGAGACCCATGGCATGGCCCAGAGGGGAGGGAGCGTGATCAATCACACCCGCATAGGATGCCGCTATAGCCCCATGGTCGCCACGGGCAGCGCAGATCTCCTGGTCGCTTTAGAGCCAGCGGAGGCCCTGCGGTTCGGCCATTTCCTCTCTCCCCAGGGGGTGGCCCTGGTCAACATTCAGCCGGTGCTGCCGGTCACCGTAACCACCGGGATAGCAGAGTATCCCTCTCTGGACGAGCTGAAAGAGCCGCTTCGCGGCCAATGCCAGAAGGTTTTGGCCATCGACGCCACCGCCCTGGCCCGCCAGGCGGGAACCGTTCAGGCCATGAACGTGGTGATGCTGGGCGCTCTCTCCCGCTATATCCCCCTAACCGAGGAGCATATCATGCAGGCTCTGGAAGAAGTGGTGCCACCCAGGCATCTGGAGGCCAATAAGAAGGCCTTCCTATTGGGAAAAGCTGAAGTAGAATAGGGGAGAAAGTGCAATCTATGGAAGAAGAGAAAAAAATAGTTGAGAATAACCCGGAAGAAGAAAACAAAACAGAAGAGAAGGCAGAGCCTATAATCACCCGCTCCATGATGGAAGAGGCCTGCCCAACCTGCGGGGCTGCTGAGCCCACCATGCCTGCCGTCCTCCCCGACATGAGCTGGTCTACGGAGAAGCTGATCGCCGCCACCAAGGACAAACACATGCTTGTGCGCTCCAATGCCATCATGCTCCTCTCCAAACGGGATGTGTCCGAGTCCCTTGAAGCCCTGATCGAAGCCCTGAAAGACGAGGAGTATCTGGTCAAGAGCAACGCCATGGTGGCCATTGCGGGATATGGAAAGCAGGTCTCCGAGCGCATGATCCAGGCTCTGGAAGATGCAGACAAGGATGTGCGTGCGGGAGCGGCCTGGGTGGTGGGCGAGCTGAAGGACAACCGGGCCATAGCTGCCCTGGAGAAGGTGGCCAGGGACGACTACCCACTGGCCAGAATCCAGGCCAAGGCCTCTTTGGTGGCCATGGGACGGGGGCCAAAGAAACCTGAATCTCAAACTCCTGCGTCTCAGCCCGTAGCGGAGGCTGATCTCCCCAAGGCCGAGGACCAGGGGACGGATAAGAGCGAAGAGAAGAGCGCAGAGTAGATCTGCGAATCTTTTTTCTTTATCAGATAAAATATATCAATCATAAGAGCATAGAATATTTTATGGAAGCCCCAATTGGCAAGAGCGTCTATAATCTTATCGAAATCGTGGGGACCTCAAATGAAAGCTGGGAAGACGCCGTCCAATCTGCGATCAAGACTGCTAACCAAAAACTTACCAACATGAGGATAGCAGAGGTCGAAAGAATGGACACCAGGCTAACAGAAGGAGAGAAAATAGAATACAGGGCGAGGGTGATCCTCTCCTTCAAGCATGAGGTCGAGCCCGAGACGCTCTGAGCCCAAACTTGCCACCGGCTCCGCTGGCGGATCTAGAGAAGGAAAGGCTTAACCGCCAAACCAAAGTATTGGAAATTGTGCCCCGGATCAGCCTGATCATCCCCACCAGAAACGAGTCTGAAACCATATGCCAGTGCATCAATAAAGCCTGGGAGGTCTTTGATAGAGCCGGTCTCTCAGGTGAGGTAATCGTCTCTGACAGTTCAACCGATCGGACGGCAGATATCGCTGCCTCCTGCGGGGCGAGGGTGGTATTCCCTCAGAGGCTGGGGTACGGCAATGCCTATCGTCTAGGATTCGAGGAGGCTTTAGGGGATTATATCTTTCTCATGGACGGGGATCTTACTTACGATCCGGAAGCCATCCTGGATATGCTGCCCTGCCTGGAGGGCGGCAGGTATGACCTGGTGATGGGCTCAAGGCTGCGGGGAAAGATTACCTCCGGTGCGATGCCCGCCCTTCATAGATATCTGGGGAACCCTCTTTTGACCTGGATATTAAACCGCCTCTTCTCTGCCGGAATATCGGACGCCCACTGCGGTTTGCGCGGCATGACCCGCGATGCCCTGAACAAGCTGGACCTCAGGTCAGGGGGGATGGAGTTTGCCTCGGAGATGTTGATCGAGGCCGCCTCCCACGGTCTGAGGATTGCGGAGGTGCCCATCACCTATTACCCTCGCCAGGGCAGCTCCAAGCTGAATTCGTTCACCGATGGCTGGAGGCACCTGCGTTTCATGATGCTCTACCGGCCAGGGCCGTTTCTGCTCGTACCCGGTCTTGCAGCCCTCCTCCTCGGCCTGATTTTAGCAGTGGTGGTCTATATGCAGGGTGGTTCGAGGATGCACTCTTTGATACTGGGCGGGCTATTGCTGATCATCGGCTATCAGATGCTTCTTGCCGGGTTGCATTTCAGAGCTTTTGGCGCTGCCTGGGGCCTGCCTAAGTCGAGCAGAATGAAAAAGCTGATAAGCTACCATTCCCTGGAAAAAGAGCTTCTGATAGGTCTGGCTCTGCTGGCGGGGGGAATCGTCATTGGCCTGGATGTTGTCCTGAAGTGGAGGGGGACAGGCTTTGGGGCACTTGATGCCGCCCAGAACGCCATGATGGCCATGATACTCACAATTCTGGGAATTCAGACCATATTCTCAGGGATGTTCATCAGCTTGCTATTGCTTTACAATGGTCATCAGGACGGGGAATGAGAGGTGGAGATCGCCTACATTTACGATGCCGTCTATCCCTGGGTCAAGGGTGGGGCGGAGAAGAGGATCTATGAGCTCTCCAAAAGGCTGGCCGCCCGAGGTCACACCGTCCACTGCTATGGCATCAAATGGTGGGCAGGAAAGGACGAGATTGTAAGAGAAGGCGTTCGCCTGCACGGCATATGCCAGCCCAGGCCGCTTTATGTCGATGGAAAGAGATCGATCGCCGAGGCGACAAGCTTCGCCGCCGGTCTGCTCGCTCATCCTGCCCGGGAGGCAATAGTCGACTGCCAGAATTTCCCTTACCTATCCTGCTTTTCCGCCCGAGTTTCCCGCAATTGGAATGGGCGGAAAATCCAGAAGCCTCAGAAGCTCTTTATCACCTGGCATGAGGTGTGGGGAGACTACTGGTATGATTATCTGGGAAGAAAGGGGGCAGCGGGAAGGATCATAGAGAGGGCTGCTGCCCGGCTGACCAGCCATAACATAGCAGTATCGATGAGAACGAAGAGAGATCTGGAACAGCTGGGGGCAAAAGGGATTCAGGTGCTGCCCAACGGCATCGACTGGCAGAAGATAGAAAAAATCGCTCCCTCTCCAGAACAATCGGATATCCTCTTTGCCGGAAGGCTGGCCGCCCATAAGAACATCGACCAGCTCATAATGGCGGTAAGCATATTGAAGTCAGAGCTGCCGGATGTGCGGGTGGCGATCATCGGCGACGGGCCGGAAAAGGAGAGGCTAAGATCTGCAACCCGAAAGATGAATCTGGAGAAGAATATCCAGTTTTATGGATTTATGGAGAACTACAGTGATGCTCTGGCCCTGATGAAGTCCTCTCGCGTCTTCGCCTTCCCCTCCAGCAGAGAGGGTTTCGGCATGGCCGCTCTGGATGCCAATGCCTGCGGCCTGCCGGTGGTGACGGCCGATCACCGGATGAATGCGGTGATGGATCTGATCACAGAGAATACGGGAGTCGTCTGCCCGCCCGGGCCAGGGGAGCTGGCGGAGGGGCTGCTTTGGGCTCTTCAAGAGAGCGGCAGGATGCGGGCGCCCTGCCGGGATTTGGCGTGGGGCTACGACTGGGAGAGGATCTGCGATCTGGCAGAGAAGATCTATGAACAGGGTTAGATTAGATCTGAGGGCAAGATGGATATTGTCAGAGCATCAATATAATTGGCAAAGCAATCGGATAATTTGCCTTGAGAGGTGGCTATTCTATGCTGGAGAGAGAAGGAAAGAGAGCAATTCCACGAGACTCGGACAATCCGATCCTGGAGGAGTACAAAGAGGACCTGCTGACCAGGCCCATACTCATCGCTCAGAACGAGGAGAGGATTGCCCGTCTGGAAGGTCTCCTGAATGAACTACTGGAAAGGTGCAGATCTTTGGAGAGAAGGGTGGAGATTCTGGAAGGGAGAGGATAAAAAGAGGTTGTTCGCCGTTTCCTATGGGTAAACTCAGAGCCACTATTTCTCTCTCGTCTTTGTGCCTCTGTCTATGTGGTGAAATCGGGATACTTGGGCGAAGAGCCAATATTAAGATCCAGCCTTTTTCGCTGCCGCGACCAGGCGATCGGGATGGCTTTATGAACATATGCCACCCACACCAGCACTGCCATGAACGAGAAGACCGCGGTGCTGGTTGCTGCCTGCATGTCCTCCTTTATCACCCCCTTTCTCACTTCAGCAGTGACCGTTGCCCTTCCTATCATCAATAGCGATTTTGCCATCCCCGACCAGTCTCTCCTGGGGTGGATAGTGACCGGGTTTCTCCTCTCGGCAGCCATTTTCATTGTGCCTTTCGGCAGAGTGGCAGATATCTACGGAAGGAGGAGGATCTTTTTGGCGGGACTGGTGGTGGTCACTATATCATCAATGCTTTGCGGCATCTCTTCCGGGGTCTACATGCTCATCGCCTCCCGGATGGTGGAGGGAGTGGGCAGCGCCATGATCTTCGGCACCTCCATCGCCATCCTTGCCTCAGTATTTCCTCTGCAGGAGAGGGGAAGGGTGCTGGGGATCAACGTGGCTGCCGCATACCTGGGCCTTTCCACCGGACCCCTTCTGGGAGGTATCATCACCGCATACGCCGGCTGGAGGGCTATCTATCTTGGCGTTGCCATCTACTCCCTGCTCGTCCTGGCCATTGCCAGGTGGAAGATAAAAGAAGAATGGCGCTGCGCACAGGAGGGAGCATTCGACGCCACAGGATCTATCCTCTATGCAGCCATGCTCCTCGCTCTGATATACGGCCTGACCATCATCCCTGATCGAATGGGAGCTCTGCTGCTGCTTGTTGCATTGGTGGTCCTGATCATCTTCCTTCGCCGGGAGAATGAAAACGCCAATCCCGTTCTGAAGGTGAGCATGTTCCGCAATAATGTGGTCTTCCTCTTCTCAAACCTGGCTGCTCTGATCAACTACAGCGCCACAGCGGCAGTGGCATTTCTCCTCAGCCTTTACCTGCAGTATATGAAGGGCTTCGGACCGGAGACGGCCGGCCTGATATTGATCGCCCAGCCGGCGGTGCAGGCCGTCCTCTCCCCCCTGGCGGGAAGGCTCTCGGACAGGATCGAGCCCAGGATTGTGGCCTCCGCAGGCATGGGTCTGTGTGTCTTCGGCCTGTCTCTGTTCTCTTTTCTTGAGCCCATTACCCCTCTGGAGAGCATCCTTTTTGGTCTGGTCCTCATGGGACTGGGATTTGCCCTTTTTGCCTCGCCCAACACCAACGCCATTATGAGCTCGGTGAACCCTTGCGACTATGGAGTAGCATCGGGGATGGTGAGCACCATGCGGCTGGTAGGCCAGTCGCTCAGCCTGGGTATTGCCATGCTTATCTTCTCTATTATCATGGGCCATGTACGGATCGGTCAAGAGAGCGCAGACATGCTCATGGAGAGCATCCGGCTGGCCTTCGTCGTCTTTGCCGGGCTGTGCCTGCTGGGCACGGTATTCTCATTGGCCAGAGGAGAGCTGAGAGGGTGAGGGAGGAATAGGGCTGGAGGGCGGAGCAGTTCGAAATGGGTGAAAAATATATGCAAGTATGCAAGCCAAATTGCGAACACGCGCGTGCGGATGCGGAGCGCATGGGCGGGAGCGCACGTGGGCGATCCAGAAGATGACGCTACATTATCTTGCCAAAGGTATTTAGCAGATGTGAGATAAGATAACCTCAATGGCTGCCAGGATGAAGAGGACATCAAAAGCAAAACCGCAGAAGCATTTAGCAGAAGGCGCAGAGGAGATCTCTCATGCCGAAGGATCGCCAGCTGCCCAAAGGCCCATGCAGTCGCTCTCCAGGATCGATCCAGATAACATCTATGAAGGAGATATGACGGATAAAGAAGAAATGGCGGCGATAACGAAGCTGGAAGAGATCTCTTTGAAGAAGTTCTTGGAAGACGAGCCAGATATCTACTCGCTTAAAGACTTAAAAGTCAGATACAAATGATAGGCAAGATTGTTGCCGTTCCTTTTCCATTCACAGATCTGACAGGGGCCAAAGTGAGGCCTGCTCTTGTAATCTATGAAGGGCATGACGATGTTATTGTAGCGTTCATCTCTTCAAAGATGCCAACCGTGCATCACAATGAGGATGTCCCTCTGGCCAGACAGATGCCCACCTTCAGGAGATCGGGATTGAAGAGAGATTCGGTAATTAAGCTGAACAAACTGGCAACTCTGGATAAGTCTCTCATAGAAGGGGAGTTTGGCGAGATCGATCATGACCTCTTGAAAGAGGTTCAAAAAAGATTGAGTGAGATGTTTGGCCCACGCGGGTCAGGGAGCTGCCACGGCCAGGAGCTAGACCGCTAGCACAAGATATTCCCTGCAATAATAGATCGAAGGATATAAGGCTCCAAGATGGATGCATTACAGAGAGAAAGCCCCGTCAGGAAAATATTGGGCAAGAATTAAGGCCACCATCTTCCCACGTCTTTTATGGCCTGTATTGTCTCCAGCAACGCATCATCGCCGCCCAGCCTGGCCACAAGAAGCATAAAAGGAGATAGGTCCCTCAATAGGCCTGATCTCTTTCTGTTTGAGAGGCTGTGAATAATAGGTGACCATAGCGATAAACTAATTGGATTTTTTTTGGCATATAGAATCGACAAAACCTCCCCTTGAGCAACGGCACACAGTCCTTCATCCTCTATTTCTCGAGCTTCAGATAGAGCTTCCTCTAATACATCTTTTTTTTGATCCCCATTAAAATTTAGTGAGATGTTTGCCAGAGCGCTGACGCGCAATCTCTTATCTTTTATTTCTCGAGCTAAAGCCAGTGCTTCTTGAGCAACTGGCAAATTTGGTGCAATCTCTGCTAGGGTCTTGTTATGCGACCAATAATCTTGGATATTTCGAGCTGAAGCAAGCGCTTCATCG
>JAXDAR010000225.1:0-24276 GCA_034679645.1 Methanothrix sp.
CGTTCTTCTGGATTGAGATCGACAGCTGGGCACGTCACATTCTGCGTGAGGTCCATGCTCTGGCGGAGAAATATGGATGGAGCGAGTCAGATATCCTCTCTTTGAGCCCAAATAGACGCCGAATCTATCTGGAGATGACTTAGAATTGACCGATTACCTCCGTCATCTGGCGGCAAAAAATCTCAACCTTGAAAAGGGAGTCGCTCCAAGGCTGCCAGCCTTCTTTGAGCCGGCTGCATATGCAGGAACTCCCTTCATTGGCAGCACTTATCTCGCTCCGGACCCGGTCCCCGGTGAGCGGGAGGGACAGCGGATTGAACCGAGAACATCATCCCGAGTCGCCTCAAATACAACTTCAGATCGATCTCCGATTTCTGGCCAATCCGAGGGTGCTCATACAAACGGTTCATTGCCTCTAATCCCCGCAAAACCCGGCATAGGCTTTCGGGATGCTAGCCCGTCAATGAAAATTAATTCTCTCTCAAGTGGGTTTACAGAAAGAGTTCCCAATCTAAATCCAGCACAGCGTGAATATCCAGTTCGAATTAAACCGCAATCAAGACAAAGAAAATTTGGATTGGATTATAAGCAAGTGCCTTTTGCGGCCCGTACGCATATATCAGATACGGCAGGAAAAAAGCGGGAGCCTCGCCGCAGGGTGCGCTGGGAGACCGCTTTTGCCCATCAGCAGCCTGAGAATTCCCTTCGTTCACAACGCCCGCCTGAACAAAAAAGCCGGCATACGAAGGAAGATCCTGGATATGCAATTAGCAGTAAGAAAACCCGTTTAGTGCTCGCCAATGCGGCAGACCTTTCAGAGGCTCAGGATTCGTCAAAAGGAAAGGGCGATGAAAGTGATTCCCTCTTTGAGGGGAGATTCAGGAGTAGCCACTCTGTATTGAGAAAGGCAAACAACAGCAATCAAAGGATATCAAGAAGCATCGAGATTACCGGTTCCACCTCTGCAGGCATACAACCTGGCAGCGCGAATGAACAGTCATTTGCCGGTACGCCTGAGCAACCTTTCCCGAATCAGTCGCTCCCTTCCTCCAATTCGAGGCCAAAGATTGCTGATTTCAGGATAAGCGGGAAGACGCTTTCCCCTCTGCCGGAAGCTCTGTTTGGGGTGGCAAAAGGAGGTGAGAATGAAAGTGGTTCCGCCTTTGGGGGGGGATTTAGGAGTAGCCATTCTGTATTAAGAAAGGTAAACGACAGCGGTCAAAGGATATCAAGAAGCATCGAGATGACCGGTTCCCCCGTTGTAGTGATACATCCAGGTACAGTAAATGAACAGTCTGCTGCCGGTACGCCCGAGCAACTTTTCCCGAATCAATCGCTCCCTTCCTCCAATTCGAAGCCAAAGATTGCTGATTTCAGGATAAGCGGGAAGACTCCTCCATCTCTGCCGGAAGCTCTGTTTGGGAGTGAAAAAGGAGAGAACAATAAAAGTGGTTCCGCCCTTGAGAGGAGAATTACGGGCACAAATTTCAAGTTAAGAAAGGCAAATAACACTGATCAAAAGACATCAAGGAGCATCGAGATTACCGGTTCCCCCGTTGCAGTGATACATCCAGGTACAGTAAATGAACAGTCTGCTGCCGGTACGCCTGAGCAAGCGTTGCTGGATCCATCTTTGCCTTTCTCTGAATTGGGATTCCAGATTGCCAATCTGGCGATGGAGCGTCAAGAAAGATCTCATCCGGTCAGAGCCACCAGCATCAGTTCAATGCCATATGGAAGAAGACCGGATGGAATATCGGTGGCAGGAGAATTAGAGGCAAGAAAAACATACGACCCTCATCAAGAGGCAGCGAGAAATCCTGGGAGAGATGTCTCTGCCCCACTGAATTCGAATGGAATGAGCACCATTCAAGTGACCATTGGAAGAATAGAGGTGAGGGCAGAAAAACCGCGTCAAACGACTTCTGCGCCGCCCGTATGCAGGCCTGCATCGGCGGGTAGACTATCGCTTGATGAATACCTAAAGCAAAGGAGCACTGGACAGCTATGAGCAACTTCCTGGCTATTGCCACTGTAACCGAGACCCTCAGACAGGTGCTTGATGATGCAGTGAGAAGCAATGTGGCTGGCGCTAAAGCCACCGCTACAAAACCTTCTGAATCAGGGGAAAAGGCGGTAAACATTTACCTTTATCAGGTCGGTCCCAATGCCTCCTGGAGAAACGATGATCTCCCTTCCAGGCGGGGGGACAGAACGCTAGTCCAGCGTCCGAGAGCGGCTCTTGACCTTTATTACCTATTTACCTTTTACGGAGACGAGGCCCACCAGGAGCCTCAACAAATAATGGGTTGTGTTATCAGCGCTCTTCATTCCTGGCCAGCCCTCACCCGCCAGCAGATTCAAAAAGCGATCAGCCATGCTGATTTCCTTAATGAATCCGATCTGGATGAAGAGATTGAGCTGGTCAGGTTCACGCCCGTCTCCTTATCCCTGGAGGAGCTGAACAATCTATGGTCAGGATTCTTCCAGATCCCTTACTCTCTATCCATGGCCTATCAGGCCTCGGTGGTATTCATAGAAGGAAAGGATATTGCACAGACGCCTCTACCAGTGCTTGATCGCAATCTGTATGTGATCAGCATGCGCCAGCCCCTCATTGAAGAGGTCCTGGCTGAAGAAGGGCCAGGCCAGCCGATATTTGCCGGCAGCAAAGTGATTGTAAAGGGCCGGAACCTCCGTGGTGATGCCACTTGGATCCAGATAGGCGAAAAGAAGATCAAGCCCAATGAGGTCTGGGAAGACAGGATCAGCTTCGAATTGCCAGCGGGTCTGAGGGCAGGAATACAGAGCCTGCAGGTCATCCATGAGATGATGATGGGCACTCCTCCCCAGGTCCACCGGGGGAGCGAATCGAATGTCGAGGCCTTCGCTCTCCGGCCGAGGATAGAGATCGAGGAAGGCTCCTCAACCATCAAGGCAGATCCCGAGGTTGGAAGGGATCAGAGAGTGGTTGTGTTCTTAAATGAGATCAACCGTCCCGATGATAAAAAACCTCCTCTTTGCTATACCTTTGTCCTGGCTTCAAGAACCGCGGATTCAACCGATATTCCCATACCTTTGAACGGAGTGAAGGCGGGGACCTATCTGATCAGAATGCAGGTAGATGGCGCGCAAAGCACTTTGACGGTGGAGAATGGCTCTTACGCCGGCCCGAAGCTGGTGGTGTTATGAATAAGGCCTCAGTTGCTGACTGGCAGGAGGCCAATCGCAATTATCTGAGCTTTTGTCTGGCCGGGATATTTGAACAGTTGAAGCTATTGCAGACGGAAGCGAATTCGGATGATGCGGATGCCATCCGCTCTGCAAATGACCGGTTCAGGATTGCCAAGCAAAATAGGGAGGAGATGGGTACTGGCCAGAAAGAGGCATCGGCAGTTCATGCTCTGTCCTCCGCCTTCCGTTTAACTCCCTTCGAGCAGGATATTCTGCTCCTGTGCGCGGGGATGGAGCTGGAGGCTCGCTTCATGCCGCTATGCTCTGATCTTCAGGGCGAACCTCGCAAGCCCTATCCAACCTTTTCTCTGGCCTTGAGGGCATTGCCGGGAGCACACTGGAGTGCCCTTCTCCCCGCTGGGCCCCTGCGGCGCTGGCATCTTATTGAGATCGGCTCCGGTGATAATCTCGTCTCCAGTCCTCTTTGCATAGATGAAAGAGTGCTCCATTATCTTGCCGGGCTATCATACCTGGACGATCGGTTACAGTCCCTGGCGGAACCGGTACCTATCGTTGAGCATATTCCTGCATCTTATCGCTCTGTTGCCGGGAAGATCAAACAGATCTTTTCCCGAGAGAATCAATTGGCTCCAATCATTCAGCTATCTGGAACAGACCGGGATGCAAAGCGCTCCATAGCCGCTGTAGCATTGGCCGAGATGGGGATCGGGCTGTTTTGCATGAATGCAGAGGAGATTCCTGTTGCTGCAGCTGAACGAGAGATCCTGGCCCGCCTCTGGGAGAGGGAGGCATTCCTGAGCAACTGTGCCCTGATGATCGATTTTGAGGAGATTGAACGGGGCGAGAGGATGAATGCTGCCATCTCCTTTTTAGAGAATATCCAGAGCCCTCTATTGACCATCTGTGCTCAACCTCTGTCGTTGCGGAGGCACCGGCCCGTTAGGCTGGAGGTGAAGAGGGCGAAGCCGGATGAGCAAAGAGAGATGTGGCATAGAGCGCTGGGACCGGCGGCCGGGCCTCTGGATGGTCGGCTGGATGGCCTGGTGGCACAGTTCAACCTGGGGATGAATGAGATCCAGGCGGCCTCTTCCCAGGCTCTGGCCGGGGAATATCGGGATGATCAAGACCTCTCGGATCGGCTGTGGGAGGCCTGCTGCTCAGAGGCCCGCCCCCGCCTGGAGGACCTGGCGCAGAGGATTGAGCCTGCTGCCGGGTGGGATGACCTGGTATTGCCAGAGCTGCAGATTCAGGTGTTGAGGGAGATTGGGGTACATGTCAGGCAGCGGGCTACTGTCTACGATTCCTGGGGCTTTGCCGGCAAGGGATCGAGGGGCCTGGGGATCAGCGCCCTTTTTGCCGGGGATAGCGGCACTGGCAAGACCATGGCCGCTGAGGTCCTGGCCGGTGACCTGGGCCTTGATCTGTACAGGATCGACCTCTCCCAGGTGGTGAGCAAGTATATCGGCGAGACGGAAAAGAACCTGCGACGGGTCTTTGATGCCGCCGAAGGGGGCGGGGCAATTCTGCTCTTCGATGAGGCGGATGCCCTTTTTGGCAAGAGGAGCGAGGTGAAAGACAGCCACGACCGCTATGCCAATATCGAGGTCAGCTATCTATTGCAGCGCATGGAGGCCTACCGGGGCCTGGCCATCCTCACCACCAATATGAAGAGCGCTCTGGACAGGGCCTTTCTTCGGAGGATCAGGTTTGTGGTGCAGTTTCCGTTCCCCGATGCTGCCAGCCGGGCCAGGATCTGGGAGAGGGTCTATCCTGAAAAGACACCTACCGAGGGGCTGAACTATGTGCAGCTCTCCCGGCTGAATGTGGCCGGGGGGAACATCAGAAACATTGCTTTGTACGCTGCCTTCCTGGCGGCAGAGGCCAAAGAGCCGGTGAGAATGCAGTACCTGCTCAGAGCGGCCCGGGTGGAGTACGCCAAGATGGAGCGGGCGCCGACAGAAGGGGAAGTCGGAGGGTGGATATGAACCTGGAGTTGAATATCGAGGAGCTGGTGCTGAACGGCTTTCCGGGAATGGATAGAGATCGCCTCGCCTGCGCTTTGCATACTGAACTGGAGCGGCTATTTACTGAAGAAGGAGTTCCCGCGTCCCTGCAGGCTCGCGGGAATGTGGCCCAACTGGACGGGGGGAGCTACAAAGCGGAGAAGGGAGCGAGCGCCGAGCAGGTGGGAGCGCAGGTAGCGCGGGCGGTCTACGGGGGGATGAGGAGATGATAGGGAAGCAGATCCAAAGGAAGACAAAGTCAAGATCGCCCTCCAGCTGCGGGAGTCATTTCAAGCCCCGTCTTTTTGCTTCACCAGAAACTGATTGCGGGATTCTGGAACGGCGGCCACTGTCCAATAGCAGTTTATCTGAGATCGATCTATTTCCCAGGCCTGTTATCCAGCCCAAGCTGAAGATAGGGGCCACCGGGGATCGATATGAGCAGGAGGCAGATCAGGTGGCAGAGCAAGTGATGAGGATGCCGGAGCCGTGCCCGAGATGCCAGAAGGGCGAAGGGCCTCTTCAGGCCATGCCATTCTCCTCTCAGATCATATCTCTAGTGCAAAGGCGAGATACGAAGCCGGAAGAACTCCTTCAGCCAAGAGGGGCGGGAGAGATCTCTCCGTTAAATTCTGATGCAGATACACGGATTCGTTCACTAAGAGAAGGCGGCCGGCCCCTCTCCTCATCCACTCTTGATTTCTTTGAATCGAGAATTGGCTATGATTTCAGACAGGTGAGGATGCACACGGACGCTAAAGCAGCTGAACTGGCGAGGGGTCTTAACGCACGGGCTTTCACATTGGAGAATGATATAGTGTTTGGGCCGGGCGAATACTCCCCAGACACATCTAGGGGCAAGCGGCTTTTGTCTCATGAGCTGATACATGTGGTGCAGCAGGGGCGTGCACATTCATCGGCCGGAGGGAGATGCATATATCGCGATATCTCAGGTGCTGATCCCTGCCAGCGACCTCCATCTCACATCAATTCTATGGATGATTATATCGCTCTTGTAGAGAGAGCGGAGCAGGCGTATCCAGGTACTTCCTCAGTAGATATGATAACCCGGATCAGGTCGACAAAATATTCAGGATTTCCGTGGAGCAGCTTTGTTAGGTCGCCTTCCCGTCTAGGAGCACTTTCACCCCGCGGACCCCTAACAGATGCCGATGTCCAGGCTTTCGCCTGCGATATCGTAGTATCGATGCCTGGGAGTGGAAGCACAGATCCTTCCCATATTATTGTGGGTATGGATGTGCGCCGCTACCCAGGCAGATCGAGCTTGGCTCCATCAGGTGTCAGTGCAGAGGCGGCTACAACCTGGGCCGGAGATGTAGGCAGCGCGTTTTCCGAATATATAGCTCAGAATAATCCGCCATCAGAGGCCTCTAATGATTTTCAGACGCGGATAAACTACTGGAATGAATTTTCTCCCTATCATGATCTGATGGCTGATATAGACGGCCTGGCGATGTCGGCAAACCAGCCCGCGCAGTGGAGCTTTGATGAAAGCCTGCCACTCTCAGCAAATCTTCGTAATTTCTTCCATCCAGCTGCAGACCGAGGAAGGAATCGCCGATTTACGCTCTTTGCCGGCGTAGCGGGCATTCGGTGGACTGGACATGGCAACGCCCTTAGAATTACTGATTATTCCCGGACCGATGTTATTGAGCGGCAAATAGATCTATTCGTCCAGGGCAACCTGCCATCATTGCCCCAATTTTTAATACATTCACCTCAATCATCGCTCTCAAATGCAGTTGAAAATCTACGCTATTGGGGGAAATATAATCAGCGTAACCAGAACCGTTCCTGGTTTATAGATAGATTTGTGAATTTTGTGATAGAAGGGCTACAAAGGGAGAATCCCTGAGGAGAGTAGTTTTCGGTGATTTCGACATTTCATCCTGGGAAGGGCGCCTCGCCTGAGGGAGGCTCGCACTCGTCACAGGCGCCCAGGCAAGGCCAGCTAGTACGCCAAGATGGAGCGGGCGCCGACAGAAGGGGAATTTGGAGGGTGGGTACGAATCTGGAGCTGAATATCGAGGAGCTGGTGCTGGACGGCTTTCCGGGAATGGATAGAGATCGCCTCGCCCGCGCTTTGCATACTGAACTGGAGCGGCTATTTACTGAAGAAGGAGTTCCCGCATCCCTGCAGGCTCGCGGGAACGTGGCCCAACTGGACGGGGGGAGCTACAAAGCGGAGAAGGGAGCGAGCGCCGAGCAGGTGGGAGCGCAGGTGGCGCGGGCGGTCTACGGGGGGATGAGGAGATGATGACTATGAAGGCAAGAACCAGGGCGAAGGATTTACCGATCAAGGAATCAATTCAAAGACCTGCAAAGAGCCATTTCAAGTCCCGTCCTTTTGCTTCGGTTCAACCCAGACTGGTTTTGGGCCCGGCAGATGATAAGTACGAGAGAGAGGCGGACCTGGTGGCAAGGCACATAAGGGGGCAGCAGGAGTCGAATGCTGCCAATCAAAGGGCCCAAAAGACCAAAGCTTCCGGCATAGCGTCCGGTTCGGCCCCGGTTGCTGCAGTCCAAAGACAGGTCAGCAGCTTTCCCGATGACTCAGAGGAAAAGCTGGAAGAGGAGAAGAGAATCCAGCGGAAAGGGAAGGCAAAGCCTTTGATAGGCAATGCATTGGAGCAGCGGCTCAGCACCTCCGCCGGCACCGGACAGAGGATGCCCCAAAGCGTTCAGATGCAGATGGAGAATTCTTTTGGCGCCAGCCTGGATCGGGTTCGCATTCATGCAAACGGGGAAGCAGGAGAGATCAGCCGCTCATTAAATGCCGAGGCTTTCACTTATGGCAATGACATCTATTTTGGAGCGAACAGGTACAATCCAGCCACCTGTAGCGGGATTGAGCTCCTAGCCCATGAGCTGACCCATACCCTGCAGCAGAAGGGCGTACGCTGCAAGACGATTCAGAGAAGAGGCGGCCCTGCCGTGGGCCAATTATCGATCAATAGCAATGTGGTCAACCAGGGGCTGGTGGCCGGTCATGCCTGGCTGTCTTACACCCCGGTCGGCGGCAGCGAGACGACTTACGGGACCTGGGGAAATAGAAAGCCCGTCGGGCTGCACCGGAACCTCGAACTGTCATACACCGCAGCAGCCAGCAGAACCGCTCCCCTGGATTCTGCGGACCATGCAAACCTGACCAGCTTCGCCGCTGCCAACAACTCCTGGGGATACATCAACAACTGCGCCTCCTTTGCTGCCAGGGGCTGGAGAGCAGTCACTGGCGAGTCTTTATCTCACACCTGGATGGGCATTCCAAATCCAAGCTCATTGGGGGCGGGTATATTGTCTGCAAACGGGGGAATGGCGACAGGAGCCCTGGTCGCCACCGCTCCGGCAGCCAGGCCGTCGAGCGGCTCATCTGCCGGGTCTTCTGGGGGCTCGTCGACGGGGTCGTCTGGTGGATCGTCGAGCAGTTCAATGTGAAGTGGCGACAGGAGCAGAATTACCCTTTTAAGGGAGATTTATATGATGAAAGGCATATGTCCTGGGGAGAAGGCCAATCAAAAAACTTCTCGTGAGCCTGCGATTAGTCGAGCAGGCACATCTCCATTTGCCTCCTTCAAGCCGGAGAATGAGCGGCCTTCTGCCCAGGGTATTGAGAGAGCTGCTGGCTTCAGCCACTATTTCGGTGACATCGACATATTACCCCGGCCTGTCGTTCAGTCCAAACTTATCGTGGGACCTCCTGGTGACAAATATGAGCAGGAGGCGGACAGGGTGGCAAATGAGGTGATGAGTAAGCAAGAGTCGGGAGTTCCCAAGATATTGCTCCTGGACGGCGCAAAGAGATCGGAGTGGAGCAGAAGCTCGTTATCCATTGTGAGCCAGACGCCTGGACAGGGCCTGCTGCAGCGTTATATCCCCGCAGAGGAACTGGCAGACTTGGATGCTGTTGAGCAGACTGCATTCATGCGACAGGTCTATGAGCTGCAGAGACAGAGGTCCGCTCGGGGGCGTGCTTTCGTTGGCGACCTACCTGCGGTACAATTAGCAGAAGTGGAGAATGGTGTTCAGGCACGACGAGACGCAGCAGCGGCATGCAGGATGTTGCTTCATGCAGCAAGAGATGCCCTGCGAGATGATCAGCGACGAGGAGACCGTCTCGCTATGCAGGTTCGTAGGATTGGTATTGCCAGTGGCTACCGATCAGCTCAACGCCAGTTTCAGAACTGGAGAGAAGCCTTTCCCCGTTATTACAGGCAGACCCAGGATGAAAGAAGAAGGCAGCCAGGGGGCGAACACGGTGAGGCTGCTGCTCGTCTCCTGGCTAGATATATCAGTGGACGATTAGCTGCACCAGGGTATAGTCTGCATAATAGCGGCATTGCCATAGATTTTAGCACTACCCAGGGACGCCAGAATCTGGGACCCAATACATCACAGATTGCTCAATGGAATAGTTCGTGGTTTTTTAATTGGCTGAATAATAATGCCAGCAACTTTGGATTCGCTCAGAATCCAAATATTATCGAGCCATGGCACTGGGAGCTTGTGGGCAATATTGAGTTTATTGAGTTTTCTGAGCAAGAAGCTCTGATGTCTCAGGCCACAGAGGCGGGGAATGAAGGAACAGAACAAGGAGAACTCGTCCAACCGAAACCAGCTGGGAGTAAGACTTGCAGTCTGGACTCTGATTTGGAGGTTCAGCTTCGGTCGATGAATGGCGGTGGAAAACCGCTGCCAAAATCCACCCGCAACCTCTTCGAGCCGCATTTTGGCCACGATTTCAGCGGGGTGAGGGTGCACACGGATGCTGGAGCAAACAATATGGCGAGGGCGATGAATGCGCGGGCATTCACCACCGGGCAGGAATTATTCTTTGGTCAGGGGGAGTTCAGGCCCGCGACCTTCAGGGGTCAGTGGCTTCTGGCGCACGAGCTTGCGCATGTAGTGCAGCAATCCGGGGTGATAGGAGCACATTCAGTTGATGTCATTAATCGCATGCCAGATGATTTTAGCCAGACATCAAGCGCTGGAGATACATTGGAAGTAACAACGGAAATGTATACTGATAAGGGCGCTGTGAGGATGTGGGCTGGGCCGGAGATAGTTAGTTCCGAAGGGGATAGATTAAGATACCAATGTTTTGCTCGCGTGATCAATCGGCCATTCCAGGTGACTGTGGGTATACGAACTATTGATGTTCATGATATAGTAGTGCAACGGGTATTTCCCAGAAGCAGGCTACAGAGATGGCAAGGGAGCGGCATATTGGTGTTGCGTCCCTGGAGTACAACACCAGGATCCGGTCTGGAATTCTTTGTTTCTCTCATTCCTATCGGTGCTGAGCCTATTGAATACTCTGAACCACTTCAATTCGACACGTCCGCCGTGGAACTATCTCGCGTTCTCAATGCGGAGGCCGGAAGCAGTCTCGCAGGTATGATTGCGGTCGCTCACGTTATTAACAATAGATTGACTTCGGGAAGTCCTGGGGGACAGGTTGATCTGAGCAGCCAATGGCCAGAGAGTTTTATCAATACTGGGTTCTGGCTGAACCGAGGTCGTCCTCGGAGAAATTGGCCGCGAGTCACCAGTACGGCATCACGCAAACTCGCTCGGCTTATCATCTTAGATGGAGTTCCTCCTGAGCCGGATCCCACTGGTGGTGCCATATTTTATCGTTCTGCAGGACGTCCTGACTTGGAAACGACTAGTCCTGCGTTTCGGCATCTTCGACAGGAGGTGGAACGTGGCCATTTGGGACGAATAACCATTGGTGGTAACGTCTTTTATGCCCCAATAATCGAGCCTTGATTAGGAGGTGCCATGGCGGCAACCTATTAGGTAAAAAGAGGAAGATTAATCAATACACAGTGGTGGAATTTTTTTGTGCAAATGATTCTCCAGTCGCCATGAACCACAGGTGAGAACAATTGAAAATTACATAATCAGGAGACTGTAAATGATCATAAAAATTCTTATTAATCGCCATATAGGAGTCGCCATTCAATGACCATCGCACCAAAGCTCCTCAAAGGCGCTATCGTCGCCATAGATCCCGACAGTCAGAAGCTCAGCGTGATCGTCTTCCAGTATAACCCCCATACCCTCACCCGCCGCCTCGAGCCCCAGACGATGGGAGGGGAGAGCAGGCTGCAGCCCCTGAGAATCAAGGGGGCACCGACGGAGACGATAGACGTGGAAATAGAGATAGATGCCTCTGACCAGCTGGAGAAGGGAGCACCAACTGCCCTGGCCATGGGAATCTATCCTCAGCTCTCCGCCCTGGAGTTGCTCGTCTATCCCAAGAGCAGTCGAGTGATAGCCAATGAGGCCCTGCTCAACGAGGGGACTATAGAGATAATCCCGCCAGAAGCCCCTCTCACCATCTTCGTCTGGGGCCCCTCTCGTGTACTTCCGGTGCAGATCACCAGCTTCTCCATCACCGAGGAGGTGCATGACACCACTCTTAATCCTCTCCAGGCCAAGGTCTCCCTGGGAATGAAGGTCCTCAGCTACAACGATCTCCCCTCCCAGCACAGAGGTCACAAGATCTTCCTCGCTCACCAGGTGGCAAAGGAGGTTATGGCCAAGGTAGGAACGATCGGGGAGCTGGGCTCCGCAGTGGGCAGCAATATAAATATACTTTAACCAATTTTAATTATTATTAGTGTTAAAATATACTGAAATCAACATCAGCAACTCTAGCTGCGAGGTACTGCCATGTTCGAGAAAAACAGCCGCTATTATTCCCTGCCGACGGCAGACGCTACTCTCCCCGACGGCCGGAAGGTGACCTACATACGTCGCCGCTTTCTGCCCCGGGGGGAGGAGATGCAGGCCATGTCTGAGGTTACAGTAACCGAGGGCGACCGCCTTGACCGCATCACGGCCCAGAATCTGGGCGATCCGGAGTTCTTCTGGCTGATCTGCGACGCCAATGATGGCATGAATCCCTTTGACCTGGTTAGAGAGAGCGAAATCGGTCGAAAACTGCGAATTCCCATTCCACGTGCTTGAGGAGAAATGAGCAAAACAGGCATTTATCTGACTATATGGATCGGCAAAGACTCACCCCGGCCAGCCAAAAAGGAGATGGCAGAAGCACTTCAGAGCGTCGAGATCACCCATAGCGATGAGGGTAGGTCGGGATTTGAGGTCACCTTCCTGACGGCAAACAACGGGATAAAAGGATCAGAGGACCTGAAGCCCTTCAGCCGGGTCATCCTGATGGTCACCATCAATGCCGTCCAGCAGGTCATGATGGATGGAATCATCGCTTACCAGCAGCTCACACCGGGCAGCGATCAAGCAAGGGAATATTCCACATTGACGGTTACCGGCGAGGATGTCAGCATTATGATGGACCTGCATGATAATGATAAGCCTCATCCCGGTCAGGACGCTGCCACTATCGTCAGTTCAATAATTTCCAGCTATTCCCAGTATGGACTTGAAGATAGAGTCACCAAGCCTGAGACAATCAACCGCCCCAGCGCCGACCAATGGACCCCCAGACAGAATGGCACCGATCTTGAGCTTATCAAGAACCTGGCAGAGCGTTATGCCTTCGATTTTTATATCATCCCCGGTCCCAAGCCAACAAAGAACATCGCCTACTGGGGCCCTCCCAAGCACGAAGGGAGCCCTCAGGGTGTGCTAAATGTTAACCTGGGGCCCGACAGCAATGTGGAGACGATAAATTTCCGCTACAATGCCCTCTCTCCAGTCCAGGTCACCGGACAGTTGCAGGATCGGGAGACAAACCAGATCCAGCCCATCGATGTCACCTCCAGCCAGCGCCGAGATCTCTCCAGGGAACCGGCCATTAGTTCACAATCTCATCTCCGAACGCGCCAGTTCCGTCAATCAGGGCTGGACGCAAGGGAAGCTCTGGCCCGTGCTCAGGCCATGACCGACAGATCTGCACAGCAGGTGGTGCAGGCCGAAGGGGTGATTGACGCTGCTCGTTATGGGGATCTATTGAAGGCCCGCGAGCCGGTGGACCTTCGCGGTGCAGGTCATGGCTATGATGGAACCTGGTACGTCAAGAGTGTGACCCACGATATCAAGAGAGGCGAATACAAACAGCGCTTCGTTTTGACCCGCGGCGGCCTGGGTCCAAAAAATCTCAAGGTGAATAAATGACTCCTCAATTTTTCGGAAAATACCGGGGAAAGGTCTTCGACAACAAAGACCCCCTCAAGCTGGGCAGGCTTCAGGTAACTGTCCCCTCTGTCCTGGGAGAAGACCACGATAGCTGGGCCATGCCATCTGTTCCATTTGCGGGAAAAGGAGTTGGCCTCTTCGTCCTGCCTCCGGTGGAGGCGAACATATGGGTGGAGTTTGAGGGCGGAGACCCTGATCACCC
Organism: Methanothrix sp.; assembly: GCA_034679645.1. Taxonomy (GTDB): domain Archaea; phylum Halobacteriota; class Methanosarcinia; order Methanotrichales; family Methanotrichaceae; genus Methanothrix. The sequence goes on from JAXDAR010000225.1 coordinate 13,546, forward strand.
CATCTGGAGCGGCTGCTTTTGGGGAGAGGGCGAGGTTCCTGCCGATCCGGCGGAGGAGAAGATCAGGATATTCAAGACCGAATCGTTCTCATTGCTCCTGGACGAGTCCAAAGGCCTCTTTATTGAGGTGAAATCGCCTGCAGTAAGTAAAACCCTCAATGTCACCTTCGACTCCTCTGGAGTTGAGATTAAAGACGGCAGCTCGATCATCAAATTGACCGATTCCAAGATATCGGTCACCTCAAACGAGGTGGAGATCAAGAATAATTCGTTCAGCATAAAGGTGACTTCTTCTAAAGTCGACATCAACAACGGCGCCCTGGAGGTGATGTGAGTGGGTGACACTCTCCAGCATGTCGGTCTGACGGCGATGTGCCCTCATGGCGGACAGGTCTCAGTCCTCTCTACCAATACCAGGGTGAAGGTGATGGGGCAGATGGTAGCAGTGATGGGAGACACTTATACCATCGCCGGCTGTCCATTCCAAATCCCGGTGGGACCGGCCATGAAACCCCAGCCCTGCATCAAGGTCCAGTGGATCGTTCCCGCTATGCGGGTCAAAGTGATGGGAAAGCAGGTTCTGCTCAAGGCAAGCACCGGGCTCTGCCTCTCCGCTGAGCAGATTCCTCAAGGTCCGCCCAATGTGATAATGACCCAGATGAGAGTCAAGGGGGTCTGATGATGGATATAGCTTACCCTTTTCGAATCGATAGCACAGGAAGAACTGCATCTTCTGATGCCCAGCGGCATATCAGAGACCTGATCGAACAGGTCCTGTTCACCATTCCCGGAGAACGGGTCAACCGACCTGACTTTGGCTGCGGCCTGATGCAACTCATATTTGCTGCAAACAGCAGCGAACTCGCATCTGCCACCCAATTTCTCGTCCAGGGACAGATTCAGCAATGGCTCGCTGAGCTGATCCAGGTAGAAGCAGTGAAGGTGGAAAGCGAAAATTCCGTTCTCAATGTGATAATTCAGTATCGGATTCGACGAACTCAGCAGCTTCAAGTGGCGAGGTTCTCCCGAGAGGTATGAGATGGCAGACCACTATTATTGCAGAAACGAAAAACGCCGCAATTTGGTCGGCAGTCGGAGAGGAGCTGACGGCAATTTCCTCCTGAATGGCATAGATTATCTGGAAGTGCAGGCTGATCAGACTACTCTCGAAGTTCATTTCATTCATCCTCTTCCCGGTCAGGAGGGTGGTTTTCCACCAGATTCCGAGGCGCTATCAGAAAAGAATGTGCTCATCAAGGGAGGAGTCCGGATCCCGGATATCGGGATTAAAGGAGTGGAATCGATAGGTAGAGTGCTGAAGGTGAGAGTGAACGTCCCGGGCGACTTTTCCACCTACACTCTCTCCCTGGTTGAATCTACCGGATCAACCAATCCGCCGAAAAAATTTGATAAACAACTATCTGAGGTTGATTTCTCTTTTAAGATCAACTGCCCCAGCAACTTCGACTGCAAAACCACCAGAGTCTGCCCGGAGGAGATATTTCCCGAACCGCATATAGACTATCTGGCCAGGGACTACGCCAGTTTCCGGAGCCTGATCCTCGATCGCCTCTCCATAATTATGCCTGACTGGAGGGAGAGAAGCCCGGCAGATCTGGGAATTGTGCTGACAGAGTTGCTGGCCTATGTGGGGGACCATCTGAGCTACTATCAGGATGCAGTGTCTACTGAGGCTTATATCACAACCGCTCGCAAGAGAGTCTCTGTCAGACGTCATGCCCGTCTCCTGGACTATCCAATGCATGACGGGTGCAACTCCCGGGTATGGGTCTGCATCGAACTGCCTCCGGGCAATGAATCTGTTCCCCTGCGCAAAGAGGATGCAAACACAAAACAGCGCACAAAGTTCCTTACCCATTGCGATCAGAGTGCTGTGATTCCCTGGACCGAATGGGAAAAGCTGATTCTTGACGATAGCACCGAGATCTTCGAACCTCTGCATGACGTTGATCTGTACCATGCTCATAACTATATCTCCTTTTACACCTGGGAGGATGAAGAATGCTGCCTGCCGAGGGGAGCTGTCCGCGCTACCCTGAAAAATGAAGATCTGAAAATCCAAAAAGGGGACGTTCTCATCTTCGAGGAGCTCAGAGGGCCGGAGACTGGTAGAGGAGCGGATGCTGATCCGGCTCATCGGCAGGCAGTGAGGTTGATGGAGGTCTCCTATGGCATTGACCCTCTGAACGATCAGAGGATCGTAGATATCGAATGGCATACTGAGGATGCTTTGAAATTTCCACTATGCATCTCCTCTCGCATAACAGAGGAAGAGATCTCCTGCGCACGGGGAAATATCCTTTTGGCGGACCACGGGCGCACTCATCAGAATGAAGAGCTGCTGCCGGTTGATGTGCCGATGAGAGGAATTTACAGGCCCCGCCTCCAGCGTCAGGGCCTGACCTTTTGCAGCAGTTATGATCATAAAAAAGCCCAGGAAACTTCTGCTTCTGCTTCGCTCAGTCAGGATCCTCACGATGCCCTTCCCTCTGTAACCCTGGCTCAGGCCGGGGAGAACTGGCATTCAAGGCGCGATCTTCTCAACAGCGATCGGTTTGCTGCCGAGTTCGTGGTTGAGATGGAGGACGATGGCCGCTCGTATTTACGTTTCGGAGATGATGTGATGGGAAGAAGGCCCACTCCAGGTACTTGTTTCCAGGCCTCCTATCGGACTGGCAACGGAAGGGCGGGAAACATCGGTGCCGAGGCCGTTGGCCATCTGGTCCTCCCCACGGGCCAGGACATTCCTGCCGATGTAGTGGTCAGAAATCCCCTTCCCGCTCAGGGCGGTCTTGACCCTGAGCCAACCAATCAGGTATCCCTCTATGCACCACAGGCTTTTCGAAGACAGGAGCGCGCAGTTACAGAAGAGGACTACGCCGAAATGGCCCAGCGTCACCCCGATGTTCTTAAAGCGGTCGCCACCCTCAGATGGACTGGAAGCTGGTATACCATATTCATCAGCGTCGACCGAAAGGGTGGGCGGCAGGTCGATAATGAGTTTGAAATAGATCTGCTCAGCTTCCTGGAACGGTATCGACTGGCAGGTCACGATATAGAGATCGAAGGACCGAGGTTCGTCTCACTTGATATTGCTTTTAAGGTATGCGTGGTGCCGGGATACTTGAAAGAGAATGTGAAATCAACTCTTCTTGAGACCTTCAGCAATCTCGACCTTCGGGGAAGGAGGCGCGGTTTCTTTCATTCAGATAATCTGACCTTTGGTCAGCCGGTATATCTGAGCAAGATGGTGGCAGAGGTAATGAAAGTTCCAGGAGTACTATGGGTGGAGACGATTCGCTTCCAGCGCTGGGGCCAGGATTCAATGGGTGAGAAGGATGTCGGGGTGATCAAGCTTGACCGGCTGGAGATCGCCCGGCTGGATAACGATCCGAGCTTCCCGGAGAATGGAAAGATCGAGTTCTTGATGATGGGAGGGATGTGACAATGACCTCGGTGGACGGAAAACTGGATACATGCGGCTGCTGCAAGGGGATCGAGCCCAGAAAGGCCCGTCATAACCAGCCCGGATTGCAGTGGATGGATTACAGGCTGGATACCCATTCTGGCTTCTTTAATAGAGCCCTTCTATCGCTTCACCTCCAGAAGGCTCACGATGGATCATTGCCCTTGCGGGCTCTAACCACCCGCTCCAGAGATGATCCTGCCATCGCTTTTCTTGATGCCTGGGCATTGGTGGCGGACGTTCTCACCTTCTATCAGGAGAGGATAGCCAATGAAGGATTCCTTCGTACCCTGCAGGAGAGACGTTCCGCCCTGGAGCTGGCAAGGTCCATTGGATACGAGCTGAAACCAGGGGTTGCGGCCAGTGTGCACCTTGCTTTCAGCATGGAAGAGCAGGAGGGTTCGCCAAGAACGACCATAGTGCCGAAAGGTCTGGCGGTCAAGAGCATTCCTCCTCCGGGAAAGCTGCCTCAGACCTTCGAAACCCTTGAGGATACCGAAACCAGGGTGGAATGGAACGTTCTCCTGCCCATGCTCAGCGAAGAGCAGAGGGTAGGACAGGATTTAACGAAGGTTCTCTTCGAAGGGGTCGGAACATCTCTGCAGCCAGGAGATGCCCTCCTCTTTGTGGCGGAGGATGATAGCCAGAGGCTGGACGGTGAAGCCTGGCAAGAGTGCACAGTGAATGAGGTCCGCCTGGGCCCTGGGGGTATCATATCCCTCAAATGGTCCCCGCCTTTAAAGGAGAGGACCAGGGGCCTCCTTCTCAAGGGCCGGTACGATCTGAAGAGGGGCGATCCCATCCTCTTTGAGAAAGAGAGTGGAGAGAAACGAACTGTCAGAGAGTCCAGGGATTTAGGCCAGTTCAGGCTGGCGACATGGGATGGGCCTTTGATCGGTGGCCCGACCCAGCTTCAAATCAATGACTTGAACCCTGGCATCAAAGCTGGTGATAGGATCCTCTTCGGCCCGGTTCCCGGCCAGGAGGCTCGATTGATCGAGAGCCTGAATCCTCTGAAGCGGGTGGTCGGAGAGACCGAAAGCGATCTTTTCATTGTCACCCTGAATAAGCTTTCATTCGAAAAGACATCAACCAGTATTCTCATCAGTAGCGATCTGAAGGATCTGAAGGGTATGGGCAAAGGAGATGCCGTCGTTCTTACCGGCAAATACCGCCAGAACAGGATCATTAAATCGAAGAGAACCATTAACGGCAAAACCCTCATCACCTGGAAAGAGCCTCTATCTGATGGCACGACGGACATTCTGCTCACTTCGAATCCCACAGATCTGAAAATAGGGGACCTTTTGATATTCCTGGGTTCGGACAGAGAGGTTCGCACGGTTGACTCTGTGGATCACTTCAGTGGCAGATTCCTCATTACCTGGACCGTGCCGCTTCCTGACGGGTCCAGAGGGATTCTTCTCGAGGGGGATTTGTCTTCTGTTAAATCCCTGCTCTTTGAAGGAGATCCCTGGCAGGTTCGGACAGTTGTCGATGCCGGCAAATGCGCCGATAAAACCCTGCTGACTTTAGATGGAGCGATCGAGGAGGGAACGACACAGCTCATGGCCAGAGTCTCCGGGAGCAGCCTGAATCCCAAGGATACGATCAGCTTCGGAAGATATGCCTGGCAGGTTAGAATCATAAGCAACATCGAATTCGGATCCAATTCCACTGGATCATACACCAGAGCCTATTTTGAGTCCCCCCTTTTCGAAGAGCATTCAAGAATGCTTCTCAAATGGAAGGGAGAGGCGCCAGCCCCTCTAGATCAGATCCGCTTCGAGGTCCAGGGCTGGGAGATGCGGATTATAAAGACCGTGACAGTTGACTCGGAAGAAGGATCGACACTCGCGGAATGGGAGGAACCTTTGGAAATCGGACTGGGAAATCCTGCTGATGAATCTTTCGCAAATCCGCAGATTTTTGCCATGAGAGCGAGACCGGATCTTGACCGGTCCACACTGAAACTGGGAAAGATCGACCTTGAAGGGACCTATCCCAGGATCCTCCCCGGAAGCTGGATAGCGATGAAACTGGATGAAGGGCTCTACCAGGTCAAGGCGGTATCCCTCATGTCCCTGGAGCGCACAGTAGAAGTACCTTCTCCCGGGGGTGGCCCACCTTTGGAGTTCGAGTCCAAGGCGAAGGTCACCAGAATCGAGCCGGAATCCATTGAGGGCCTGGAAGATTTCTCCGATCTTGAGACGGCAGTATTTGCCCAGAGCGAAGCTCTCACTCTGGCAAAAAAGAGGCGTGAGAGCATGATAAGAGGCAACAGCATAGAGCTGGACCGGGCGGTTTACGGTCTGGAAGCCGAGAAAGCGCTGATCGTAAGCGGAAAACTCATGCGTGCCCGGATCGATGCTGACGACCTGGAGCTAGCATCCTCCCAGGGAGTCAAAAAGGCTCTCAGCAGGGGCGACTCACTCCGGGTGTTAAGGGTCTCAGATTCGGCCAATCAAGCGGAGCGGGAATGGACCCTGGTAGATGGCGACGGCTTTGAGGGTTCGCTGACGGCAGCAGAAAAAGCGATCGGCCTCCAGCCCGCTCTGGAAGATGACCTGATGGTAAGCGAGGCTGTCATTCTCGGCAGCAGTAAAAGGTTGGAGGGGAGGACGGTCCTCTCGCTTAAGGGATCGATGGAGTATTGCTATGATCCAGAGACCTTCCGGGTTTACGCCAATATAGCTCGGGCCACGCACGGCGGAACTCTGACCGAGGTCCTGGGAAGCGGAGATGGTTCAAAATCAAACCAGCGGTTCGAGCTGGCAAAACCGAATCTGACCTACCTCTCCGCTCCAACCGCTACCGGAACCAAGAGCACACTTGTCGTGCGGGTCAATGGCATAGAATGGAATGAGCTGCCCTCTCTTTACGGCCTTGATGAGAGAAGCCAAAGCTACATCGTCCGCATAGACGATGATGGCCTGGCCAGCATCATCTTCGGGGACGGCAAGTCCGGCGCCCGTCTTCCCACGGGGATCGAAAATATCGTCGCCACTTACCGTAATGGCATCGGCCTGGATGGTGAGGTGGCCGGGAAAACCCTGACCATTCTTCCTTCCCGTCCCCTGGGGATAAGCGATGTGACAAATCCCCTGCCTGCATCGGGATCAGCTCCCAGAGAGGAGCTTGCTGATGCACAGAGAAATGCTCCTCTGACCGTTCTCACTCTGGATAGAATTATCTCTCTGCGCGACTTTGAGAACTTCGCCCGCTCTTTCGCCGGCATCGGCAAGGCTCAGGCCGTCTCTATTCAGCCCGGTCAGAGCAAGGTGGTCCATATCACCATTGCCTCATCCAGCGGTTCTGAAGTGCCGCCGGAATCTGATCTATTTGTGAACCTGGTGAAGGCCATTGATGCATTGAGAGATCCTGTGGCCAGAATCCAGGAGCGGGTCTATGTGGACAGCTTCCAGCCCAGAACGTTCAGCCTGGAGGCGGGGGTGATTGTAGATTCCCGTTATATCGCACAGCAGGTCCTGGATAGGATAGAAGCCGGGCTGAGAGCGGCCTTCTCCTTTGAAAGACGTGATTTCGGACAGTTTGTAACCGCTGCTGAGGTTCTGGATGTGATTCAGGCGGTCGAAGGGGTGGTGGCAGTGGACCTGGACAGACTGGAACGAGATGATGCCCCGGCAGCTGCCTCGTCTCCCAATATCATTCTGGAGGCTAAAAAAGCTCGAAGAGGCCCGGCGAGTGACGAGATGCTGCCGGCAGAACTGCTATTATTGAATCCAACCGCCCAGGGCGTTTTGCTAAAGGAATTGAAACCATGACTGAATCGAGAAAAGAAAGGCTCTACAATCTTCTTCCCTCAGTCTACAGAGCTCGTGACACTAAGGAAGGCGAGCCATTAAGAGCCCTGCTGGAACTGATCGGGGAACAGATGCAGCTACTGGAAGAGGATATCGATGGGCTCTACGAAGACTGGTTCATAGAGACATGTGACGACTGGGTAATACCCTATATCGGCGACCTGCTGGGTGTGCACCCCATTCATTCATTCTCGGAAAATGGCGCAAGTACCCGTGGCTATGTGGCCAACACCATCGCCTATCGCAGGAGGAAAGGAACGGCCTCTGTTCTGGAACAGGTGTGTCACGATGTGACGGGCTGGAATGCTCATGCGGTAGAGTTCTTCCAGCTTTTGGCCGTTACCCAGAACCTGAACCACCTGCGCCTGGACAGGGGTCAAACCGCCTGCGTTCGGGACGCAGATGAGATCGAGCTGGTGGGTGGGCCTTTTGAAACCACCGCTCATACCCTGAGCGTCAGAGGAGTTGAGGGTCTGGGAGGCAAATACAACATCCCCAATATAGGGATCTTCCTCTGGAGGCTGCAGAGCTATCCTCTGAGAAAGGCCAGAGCACGGAAGATGGACGGCGAGAATTGCTACACCTTTGATCCTACCGGTCTTGATATACCCCTTTTCAACAGACCCCAGACCGAAAAGCTGATCGTTCATCTCTCTGAGGAGGTCAATGTCCCCGGACCTCTGCGCCGCTATCCATTATATGCTGAGCTGGAGGGCCGACGCTCGGGATCAGCTCCTAAGCTATCTTATTTCGATCCTGATGATCCGGTATTCGGGATCTATATCGTAGCTGAGGAAGCAAGTGAGCCCTTGAAGATTCCTGCAGAGGACATATTCATCTGCAATATGGCCGATGAGTGGCACTATCCGCCCTCTACAGCGGAGAAGGAGTTTTTTTGGATCTCGGACTTCAGATTTGAGGTTGAGGCGAACGGCGCAATGGCGGACGATCGTTCCTTCTCTGCCGGTGAGCTGGTGGAGCTGTCGAGCGACCAAAGAAAAGATCCCGGAGTATTTGCTGTTATCAAGAAGGCAGAAAAGAGCGATTCAAGGTGGATGCTGACCGTAGATAGAGATATCTCGATCTTCAGCGCTCACACCAAACGCCGGGCAAGAAAGCTAACCGCTGCGGTTGATCCGGAGAGAGGACGGCTCACGATTCCACAGGCGGCCTCTCCCGATGCTGTCCTGGTTGATTATTATTACGGCTTTAGCGCTGATGTGGGTGCGGGGCCCTATGATCGATCATCATCAATTCAGCAGATCCTCAGTAATGAGGTTGACTGGCAGGTCGGGGTGAGCAAGGATGCTGCCGATGATGATGACGATGTCATGATATTCAAGACTGTCCAGGAAGCTCTCAATAAGTGGAATGAACTGGAGCATAGGGGAGCCTCAGGAAAAAAGGCGGGATTGATCGTCCTCATGGACAGCAGAAGCTATGATGAGCCCCTGCTGAAGGCGACCATTCCCGAAGGCTGCAAACTTATCATTGCTGCCGGAGAATGGCCCAAGCCGCGGTCGATCGGACAGTTCGTTCTCCGTGGATTGGTTCCGCATATAAGTGGCAGCATTTCTGCAGAAGGACCTCTGCCGTTGGCCTCTGATTCAGGTTCCGATCCCGGTGAGCTTATCATAGACGGCCTTTTGATTGAGGGAAAGCTGAGCGTTACTGCCGGCAACCTGCGCCTTCGCCTCTCTCACAGCACTCTGGTTCCAGCACTAGGAGGCATAAAGATCGAAGAGAACAGCACCGTGGAATTGACCGTGGACCGGTCGATCTGCGGACCGATTGGGATAGCTGCCCGATCATCCAGCCTGATTTTAAATGAGAGCATCGTGGATGCAGAAGAAAATGACAAGGCAATTGCTGCTGAGGATTCTCCCACCAGGATAGATCGGTGCACCATTCTGGGTGCGAGCAGAATGCGCCGGCTGGAGGCCAGCAACTCCATATTTGCAGAAGAGGTAGCAGTAAAGCTGCGTCAGGAGGGGTGTGTGCGGTTCTCTTGCCTTCCCCATGATTCACTCTCGCCGCGCCGTTTCCACTGTCAACCGGATATGGCTCTGGCAGCAGCAAAAGAGGAGTATGGAGCATCTATCAGTGAGGAAGAGAGGATGGCGATAAAAAAACGCTTGACTCCTGCTTTTACATCCATTCATTATAAAGATCCTGGGTATTTTCAGTTGAGCCTGGAATCCGCCCGGGAGATTCGTACGGGAGCGGAGGACGGCTCGGAGATGGGCGTCTTTGGGATTCTGCAGCAACCTCAGCGCGAGGCCAACCTGAGGGCCGCTCTGGAGGATTACTTGAGGTTCGGGCTGGAGGCCGGGATCTTTTTCGTGACTTAATTACTGCGAATTAATTGCGGGGGACACTTATGAAAGGAGATTTTACGAGGTTCACATTCGATCCCAAGAGGCATTACAAGAGCGTCTTGATGCAGCAGGGAAGGGTAATCCTGGACGCCGATTGGAACGAACAGGCAGGAATTGTTGAGCACATTCGAGAGACGGAAGTCAGAGATGTTGTCGGAGGGTGCGGCACTCCCATCGACTGTGCGGGCTTTGAGGTTGATGTGGCCCCAGGAGGCCGGGATCTGATCCTGTCATCTGGCCGCATTTATGTGGATGGTATTCTGTGTGAGCTTGATGGGGACACTGGATATTTTGAAGATCCTTCCTTTAAAATATCGGAGATGGTCAACAGGACCCTGCTGACCATCTCAGATGGGAGTGAACTTGACCTGAAAAAAGATCAATGGGTGAAGATCTCAGCAAGAATTGATTCAGACATAATAAGTGATATCCGCCCCGAACGCCCCCTCATTGAGGAGCAGGTCATAAGGCAGGTTCTCAGGATAGTGGAGATCCAAAGAGATCCTGACAGCAATAAAATTGCTCTGACTCTGGATGGGACGGTAAATGGGGATCTGATCGATGCAGCAAAGTCGAACGGAATTTATATAAAAATCTTTTTCAGGATAGAGCCCGAACAGGCGATGAACAATGAGTCTTCTGGAACCTTTCTGGCTTACCTGGATGTCTGGAACAGGCATATCACTGCCGTTGAAGATGACAGCATCAGGGAGAAGGCCCTGAAAGGTCCTGACACCTCCACCCGCATCAAGACGGAGTGGGGGATTAAACTGGCACCATACAACCCGGAGAGTATCCCGAGGAGTCTCCTTGGGAGTGTCCCGGAGAAGATATCATGCCGTCAGGCCTCTTTGATTCTGAAAGATCTTCTCGACCCGGGCCCCTCCCGCCTGGCAGCTCGCCTCCATGCCGCTCAAGAAGGGGACACTGATGCTTCTGCAATGGACCCCTGCCTGGCTCTCTCTGGAGCTTCATATAAAGGGCTGGAAAATCAGCTCTATCGGGTGGAAATCCACCGGCCTGGAGGGGTGGGTGAGGCTAC
>JAXDAR010000226.1:0-18654 GCA_034679645.1 Methanothrix sp.
AATCTCAGCAACCCCATCATACTCTTCCTTTTGAGGTGGCTATTTGAAGGGCGAGAAATATACCAGATATGAACGTGCGCGCATCGTAGGAGCACGAGCTTTGCAGGTTTTCATGGGCGCTCCAGTGTTGATCGATACCAATCATACCGACCCTCTAGAAATAGCGCTTGAAGAGATGAGACTGGGCGTAATTCCCATCACAGTAAAACGCAATCGCTATTAGGTAGGTGAATTAGTTGGAAGAAGATGAGGTGATGACGGTAACGGGAGAATATGAGACTCTCATACCGATAGATGAGTACCTCGCCGCGGGCGTACATATTGGTACTCAGCAAAAGACAAACGACATGATGCCTTACATTTACCGGGTAAGGTCCGACGGGCTTTATGTCCTGGATGTCCAATCCACAGACAAGCGCATCCGCATGGCCGCCAAGTTCCTGTCCAAATACGATCCGGCAAATGTGCTGATCGTATCCGCCAGGCAGTACGGCCAGAGGCCTGCTCAGATGTTTGCCAAAGCCACCGGGGCAATGGCAAATGTGGGCCGCTTCGTGCCCAATACCCTGACCAATCCCGCCTTCCGGGGTTTTATCGAGCCGGATGTGATTATTGCCACTGACCCCAGCGGAGACGCTCAGGCAGTGAACGAGGCAGTGGACGTGGGCATACCGGTGATCGCTCTGTGCGATACCAATAATATGACCTCCAATGTTGATCTGGTGATACCCACCAACAACAAGGGCAGAAAGGCTCTTACTCTCATCTACTGGCTCCTTGCCCGCCAGGTGCTGCGGGAGAGGGGAGAAGAGGACCGGTTCAAGTACACTATCTCTGACTTCGAGATGGAGTTCTGAGTCCATGCGGCCTCCAGCTGTCGCCGGCCAGTTCTATCCGGGTAGCCCTGCTGAGCTTGGGCGACAGTTGGATGAGATAATGCCTCCGGAAGAGGAGATGCCGATAATAGGCGGCGTTGTCCCCCATGCTGGATACGTCTATTCCGGCCGGATTGCCGCAACCGTCCACTCCCGCCTGCCAAAGAGGGAGACCTATGTGATCCTGGGGCCCAACCACCACGGCATCGGCTCACCGGTAGCACTATCCCGCGACTCATGGAGAACTCCTCTGGGAGTGGTCGTGCCGGACATCGAGCTGGCTGATCTCCTGGCAGGGAGCATCATCGACCATGATGAGACCGCCCATCAGCATGAGCACTCCATTGAGGTGCAGATTCCATTTCTTCAGAGGCGCTTTGGGGATTTCAAGATACTTGCCATCTCCATGGGAATGCAGGATGAGGAGACGGCATCGGAGGTGGGCGAGGAGATCGCCCGCGCCGCCCTGAAGCTTAACCGGAAGTGCACAGTGATTGCCAGCAGCGATTTTACCCACTATGAGCCCAGGGATGTGGCCAGAAAGGTGGACTCACAGCTCATTGAGGCCATCCTGAACATGGACATCCCCCAGATTTATTCTCGGGTCTACCGCTACAATGCCTCTTCCTGCGGCATCGGACCGATTGCGGCAACAATCGCAGCCTCCCGGCTGCTGGGAGCTGCCAGCGGCAAGCTGCTCTGCTACGGCACAAGCGGGGACGTTAGCGGCGACTATAGCCAGGTCGTAGGATACGGAGCGATTGTCTTCACCTGAAGAGGGATTCTTATGACCACGGCATCGGCTCCCGGCAAGATCATCCTCTTCGGAGAGCATGCCGTCGTCTCCGGCGCGGCTGCATTGGGAGGAGCGATAGACTTGCGAGCCAGGGCGATGGTAGATAGCTTGCCGGGAAGGATCTTGATAGAGACGGACGACCTCTCTTTGCGCGGTTTCTCTTTTGATCTTGCCAGCGGTCTCGTCAGTTCAGTCAGCGCTGCTTATGCCACCAGATATGTATCTGCTGTTTTAATTGAGCTTGAAGCAAAGGATGTCAGGATCAGGATCGAGTCAGACATCCCGCCGGCAGCGGGCCTGGGATCGTCAGCGTCCATCGTTGTGGCCACAGTGGCTGCTCTTAATGCTCACCTGGGCCTGGGCCTGTCGGAAAAAGAGATCGCCCAGCTCTCCTACCGTATTGAGAAGGGAGTTCAAAAAGGAAGGGGCAGCCCCACGGATACCTCTCTGGCCACATATGGTGGCTACCGGAGAATTGCAGATGACAATCTGCCCCTCGATCTTCCTCCTCTGCAGATGGTGGTGGGATACACCAGACTGCCTCATGATACCTTTTCACTGGTGGAGAAGGTCCAGCTCCTGAAAGAGCGCTATCCGGACCTGGTAGATCCCATATTCCAGGCGATAGGAGCCATATCCGATAGGGCAATTCCATTGATCAGAGAGCTGGACCTGGAGGATCTGGGGGAGCTGATGGATATCAACCACGGCCTGCTGGAGGCCCTGGGTGTGGGCTCTAGAGAGCTGTGCGAGCTGGTCTATGCGGCGAGGAATGCCGGAGGAGCCCTGGGAGCCAAGCTGACCGGAGCGGGAGGAGGGGGCTGCATGATCGCTCTTCCCGGAAGGGAGGGAAAGGACGCTCTGCTGGTGGCTTTAAGACAGGCCGGGGGAGTAGCATTCCCAGTTATGCTGGGCTGCGAGGGTGTGCGGCTGGAGGTAGCTTGAGTCTGGAGGTGGTGCCTTGGTTCGGGTCCTGAAGATCGGGGGAAGCATCCTGACCGATAAGAGTGGCGAGAGAGGGGCCCTGCCAGAGGAGATCGAGCGGGTAGCTGGAGAGGTCGCCTCCCGGCCTCATGATCTGGTGCTGGTGCACGGAGCGGGGTCCTTTGGACACATTCCTGCTCGAAAGTACGGCCTGCCCCGGAAGTTCAGCCCGGAAGGGCTGCGGGTGACCCATGAGTCTGTGGTCAGACTGAACCGCATGTTGCTGGATGCTCTGACGGAAGCGGGAGTCGAATCTCTGCCCGTCCACCCCTTATCCTGCCTCACCCTGTCCGGAGGAAGAATAGAGAGCTTTGCCACTGAGCCATTAAGAGAGATGCTGGAGAATGGCATCATGCCTCTCCTGCATGGAGATGTGGCCCTGGACAAGACCCTGAGAGCGGGGATAGTGTCCGGAGACCAGTTGGTGAGCTACCTGGCTCGGGCTCTAGAGGCTGAGGTGGTGGCTGTGGGCTGCAATGTGGATGGAGTACTGCTCGCCGGCAAGCCTTTAGCAGAGGTCAGGAGGTCGGACCTTCCTCGAATCGGAGGAGCGGTTGGCGGGAGCACAGGGATCGACGTCACCGGCGGGATGAAAGGAAAGCTCGATGAGCTGCTGGAGCTGGCGGACAGGGGCATAAATTCCGTGATATTCAATGCCTCTCGGGAAGGAAACATCATGCGCGCTCTGAGGGGCGAGGCCATAGGGACGAAGGTCTGGAGGGCGGATTGACCACCTCCAGCCGGAAGATCGACCATATCAGAATCTGTCTGGACAATCCGGTGGAGTCTGAGGGGACGGAGCCCAGAGCCTTCGACGATCTGGTGCTGGTCCACAAGGCCCTGCCGGAGATCGACGAAGCTGATATCGATACCTCCTGCCGGTTCCTGGGAAAGGAGCTATCAGCGCCGCTCATGATCTGCGCCATGACCGGTGGCCACCCCAGCGTCAAGAAGATCAATGAAAATCTGGCCATTGCCGCTTCAGAGCTGGGCATAGCCATGGGAGTGGGCTCGCAGAGGGCGGCTTTAGAGGACGGCAGCCTGAAGGATAGCTTCTCTGTGGTGCGGGATGCGGCACCCGATATACCTCTGGTGGGAAACATCGGTGCGGTGCAGCTGAAAAGGTCCGGGCCCGGAATTATTGACCAACTGGCAGAGATGATAGATGCCGATGCCATTGCCGTTCATCTGAATTTCCTCCAGGAGAGCATTCAGCCGGAGGGGGACAGGGATGCCTGCGGAGTTATCCAGGCGATAGGAGAGGCAGCTAAAGGACATGTGCCCATAATCGTCAAGGAGACGGGAGCAGGCATATCCAGGGAGACCGCCAGCTGTCTGGCTCAGGCTGGAGTCAAGATAATAGACGTCTCCGGTCAGGGTGGTCTCTCCTGGTCCGGAGTTGAGACCTACCGGGCGGCGGAGCTCGGCGATGATGGGCTGGAGGAGATGGGAAGGCTGTTTTGGAGCTGGGGAATTCCCACTCCCGTGAGCATTGTCGAGTGCCGGTTGGCGGGCCTGGATGTCATCTCCTCGGGTGGGATCAGGAATGGGCTGGATGTGGCCCGGAGCTTATCCCTGGGGGCCAGCCTGGCCGGGACTGCCCTTCCCCTGCTCAAGCCGGCAACAAAAGATGCCAGGTCAGTGGTCCGGGCCATGAGCCCGTATCTGCGTGCTCTGAGGATCTGTATGTTCCTCACCGGGTGCAAAAGGCCCGAGGAGCTGAAAAGAGTCCCTCTTGTGGTTCTAGGAAGGACCAGAGAATGGCTAGAGGCTCGGGGTTATGATTTGAGAGAATTTTCTGCTTATAGAGAGTTGACAAAATGAAAGATATTGCGATAATCGCTGTCGGCGGCTACAATGAGATCGGCCGCAACATGACTGCGATAAGGATTGGAAAGGATATTGTAGTAATGGATATGGGGATCAGGCTGGATCGGGTGCAGATCCATGAGGATACCGATGTGGAATCGCTGCATGCCGCGGACCTGATCAACATAGGCGCCATTCCCGATGACAGCATAATGCAGAACGTTGACGGAAAGGTTAAGGCTATAGCCTGCACTCATGGCCACCTCGATCATATCGGGGCCATATCCAAGCTGGCTCACAAGTATCATGCACCGATCGTGGCCTCACCATTCACCGCCGATCTGATTAATCAAGAGATAAAGTCGGAGAAGATCTTCGGGGTGAACAATCCCCTGAGGACCATGAAAGCGGGAGAGCGGTTTCAGGTCACGCCGGATATCGAACTGGAGTTTGTGCGGGTGCAGCACAGCATAGTGGACTGCGTCTTTGCCGCTATTCATACTCCCAAGGGAGTGATACTCTATGCCAACGACTTCAAGATCGATCGTTCGCCTACTCTTGGCGAGGCACCGGATTTTGCCCGACTGAGGGCACTGGGAAAGGAGGGGGTGCTGGCTCTGATCACCGAGACCACCAATGCCTCCATCTCCGGAAAGACGCCTTCAGAGCAGATAGCCAAGGACCTGGTGATGGACGTTCTCATCGGCTCAGAGGAGTCCAGGTCTGGGGTGCTGGTCACCACCTTCTCCTCTCATATCGCCCGGATCAGAGCGATAATCGAGGCTGCCCATAAGATGGGGAGAAAGCCGGTGCTCTTAGGCCGATCCATGGAGAAGTACTGGGGGACGGCGGTGCGTACCGGCTATGCCCAGCAGGGGGAGGTTTCCGTCTTTGGAAGGAGAAAGTCGGTGGACAAAGCCCTGAAGAGGATTATGACCGAGGGCAAGGACAGGTATCTGCCCATAATGACCGGCCATCAGGGGGAGCCGGGGGCGATATTGAGCCGGGTAGCCAATGGTGAGACCGACTTTCTGGTGGAGTCGGGAGATCGGGTGATCTTCTCCGCGGGAATCATTCCCCAGCCTCTGAACGAATCCAACCGCCATACTGCAGTGACCAAGCTGAAGATGAGAGGCGGCAGGATCTACGATAATGTGCATGTATCCGGGCATGCCTGCAGAGAGGATCACTGGGAGCTCTTGCGGATGATCAATCCGGAGCATGTGATACCGAGCCACGGGACGCTGGCCAGTCACGGCAGCTACCTGATGATGGCAGAGGAGACGGGATACTCTCTGGGGTCCAATATCCATCTGGTCAGGAACGGCCAGGAGCTGCTCATCGATTGAGGTTTGTCGATTTGAGGTTGTGGCAAAGACCATAATCTCACTTTAAATAGAATCAGGGGTCAGGGAGGTTGTGAGAAGGATGATGGAGGAAGAGCTGGAGAGTCGTGCGGCTCTGGTGACGGCGACCATTGAGAAGCTGCTGCCTGTTATGCATCCGCGCGGCCTGTATGAGGCGAGCCGGCACCTGGTGGATTCCGGCGGGAAGAGGTTGAGGCCATCGATGCTGCTCCTTGCGGCTGAGGCGGCGGGGGGAGATGCCTCTTCCCTGGCTCCGGCAGCGGTATCCATCGAATTGGTCCATAACTTCACTCTGATTCATGATGATATCATGGACAATGCTGATGTGCGCCGGGGCAGGCCTGCAGTGCACAAGATCTGGGGGCAGTCGGGAGCGATTCTGGCTGGCGATACTCTGTACTCGAAGGCCTTTCAGGTCCTGGGGATGACTCCCGCCAGTCCGGAGCGGGTGCTGGGGGCGATGAATATGCTATCCCGGACCTGCACGGCGATATGCGAGGGCCAGTGGCTGGACATGGAGTTTGAGTCCCGGGACCGGGTGACTGAGAAGGAGTACATGGAGATGATCGAGAAGAAGACTGGGGTTCTCTATGGTGCTTCTGCCGGTATGGGGGCGATCCTGGTGGGGGCGTCGCCCGAGGTCGTCGGGGCGATGGACGAGTTCGGCCGGCTGACGGGGATGGGCTTTCAGCTGCAAGATGATGTCATAGACCTCCTGACCCCGGTGGGTGTCTCGGGAAAGAGGCAGGGGGGAGACCTGATCGAGGGGAAGAAGACACTGATCATGATCCATGCCTTTGCCAATGACGTTCTGGTGCCGGTCTTCGGCAAAAAAGACGCCTCGGCGGAGGAGATATCCACCTCGATTGCCATTTTGCAGGAGAGCGGGTCGATTGAGTATGCCAGATCCAGAGCGGAGGAGATGGTGGTCAGGGGCAAGAGGGCTTTGGATGTCCTGCCACCCTCAAAGGCCAAGGAGACGATGCTCCAGCTGGCCGACTATATGATCAAAAGAAGGTATTAAGGGAAAAGAATTTGTTTGAGCAGTGCCCATAGTTGTAGCGATCGATATGTCAATGCTGGGAATAGATGGGGATGAGCTTTATGGTCTGGACATGCCCGGGGCGGATGGATATTTCCTGGCCATAAAGCTCATCATCGTCCTTTTCGTGCTACTGGTTGCGGCGTGGATGCTCTATCCTCGATACCGGTCCTGCAGGTAGGATTGTCGGGGGAAGGACTGGCGGATTCAGGATGACGATCGGGGCCGGGACAGTTACGGCTGCGTCAAGATGAGCTAGGCCGAGCGTTCTTTTTCCCTGCAGGTTGATCAATTCCATACAATAGATTCATTCTTTATTGGAATATATTAAGGAAAGAATTCTCCTGGCGGGCCCGGACGGAAGTTTGAACTGCTTTTGAAAGGATCCAAGGGCATTGGATATGATGTTTCCTGAATCCAGGCCGTTTATCAAGGCTAATTCAGATGCACATAGATTATTTTTTAGTGGGCGCCGCGAGTCGGCCCATCGGGCCACCCGCGCAAATGCCCTGGGCTGCCTCAACGCCGGGAAGGCGTGGATACAATCGTGGCAAGCCGTTGAAGGATTGGGATGCGATAATGCAATGCTTAGGATCAGGAACAACAGGACTCAGCTGCGCAGAAATGATCCCGAGCCCTCTGCGGCGGTGCAAGAGAGCCTGGACAAGCTCTCCCGTGATGCTAAAAAGGCATCGAGCGCGGAGAAGCTCCTCGGGATCGAGGGGGCGGCGGCTGACCTTTACTTTGGCCGGCTGGACAGCCTGCTGAAAGGGGATGAGGAGTTTTCCTTCCAGAGCAGGAACAGGCGTTCGCCAAAGGACCCGGTAAATGCTGTGCTCTCACATCTTTATGCTGTCCTGGCGAAAGAGATGTTTGTGACCCTGCTGGCGGTATGCTTTGATCCGTATCTGGGATTCTACCACCGGCCCAGGTACGGCCGGCCGGCACTGGCGCTGGACATGATGGAGGAGTTCAGGCCAGTGATAGCGGATTCCACCGCGATCTACCTGTTCAATAATCGCGAGCTTTCTGAGAGGGATTTTATCAAGACCAGCATTGGCGTTACCATGACCCCCAAGGCCAAAAAGAGGATTATACAGGGTTATGAGAGACGAATGGAGACGGAGATCTCTCATCCACTATTCGGTTACACCGTAAGCTATCGGCGTATATTTGAGGTCCAGGCAAGGCTTCTGGCCAGAGTACTCTCAGGGGAAATCAGTGAGTATCCTGCCTTTACGAGGAGGTGATTTGGTGGCCGGTGGGAAAATTTTCATCGTCAGCTATGATATAATGAATCCCAAGCGATTGCAGAGGGTTCATAAGACCATGAAAGGATTTGGAGAGCCGATACATTACTCTGTCTTCAGATGCAATTTGACTCCAAAAGGTCTGGTGGAATTGAAAGCTGCTCTATTTGAGTTGATAAAACATGATCAGGATAGGATTATGATTATCGATCTTGGTCCGGAGGATGGCAAAGTCATGGACAGAGTCGAATTTATCGGAGTCAATCCGCAAGAATCGGAACGAGGAGCGATTGTCGTTTGATGATCAGCGAAAGGTAACCGCAACAGATTTAAACATTGAGAAATAAGAAGAAAATTGCTAAATTTGGGAGCAGGTCCCCTGCCCAGCAGGGCCATCCGGGCCAGACGGATGGATTTCCGGGACGGAGAACGTCCCTGTTTCACGCACCTGGGTGGTGTCCGAAACCCTGGGAGGTGCGTGAAAGATCAGAGCATATCGAAAAAGCCTCTTTGACAAGGTCGACTCCATTAAGACATAGATGTAAGTCAAGGAGGTTCGTGAAAATCGGCTTTTTTTCGACAGCAGCAAAGGCCGAAAAATGGCCGCCGTATCCATGTCTGAAAGGACGTGGCCCAATTGAAACGTGTCCTAAAAACTATCGAGGTTCGCATGGGACAAGGTATCCATGTCTGAAAGGACGTGGCCCAATTGAAACACCGAAAGCTGCAAGTACATTATCCGAAATGGGCGTAAGTATCCATGTCTGAAAGGACGTGGCCCCTGCCCACCTGGCGAATTCAAACATAATTAAGTATATTCAAGCATTCGATCATGCATATGGATCCTATGCTGTCTTTTCATTCCACATACAATTAATATTCGTATTGTTGCATCTCATACCATCAACTGCTTGGCTCGTTAGTATCCAAGCCTCCCCGGCGTTGAGGGGGCCCTCTGCCTTCGTCCCGGAGGCCCGACCTGCGGCGTGCACTAAAAAAATAGTCGGTGTGGTTCTGAATTAGCCTTGATAACGGCTGTATTCAAGAATTCAACTATAATGACATTCGAGACCCTTCAAGCCTCATGAATCACTCCAAACAGTCGACCCAGGCCAGCGCCTGGAGAATTTTCCATTTAATTGCGTTATGATCAAGGCATCCCCAGGCGTTCCTTTATCGCCCTGATATCGGATTGCATCTGCCGGAAGTTCGAGGCGTATCCAGGCTGGATGTCTTCCCTCATGCCCTTGATCTCCTCAAGGGTCGCATCAGTAGTTCTTCGCACTGCTCTGACCTCATCGAGGGTCGCATCAGTAGTTTTTCGCACTGCTCTGATCTCCTCAAGGGTCGCGTCGGAAGTTTTCCGCACCGCCTTCAGATCATCTCTCATATCGAGTAGCAGCGGGATGGCTTTATCCAGTTGAACGAATGAGCAGAGCATGGCAACCTCGCTGGTTCGACCAACTTCACCTTCGTAGGGCTCAGAGGTCACTTCAGTGACTTGAGCAAGCTCTGGCCTATCCTTCTCAATCTTTTTGAGGAATGCTTTGATTCGAGCCTCATCCCCTTCTACCAGGGCAATTACCTGTTGCCTGCCGTCTCCTTCCCAATTGTAGGTAGAAAGCCCTGGCAGGGCGGTGTTCATTTCGTTCTTGAGCAAGAACACCCGGTAGCCGACATCATGCACCTTTGGACCGGCGAGAGTGATCTTGATCTTCATCTGCGATCATTATGTCCTCCCTGGTATGAAAGGATTTGGGTGTGATCTTCTGGCTCCTGCTGCAAAAGTACTTACGATTTTAAGAACTGACATGCGCATAAAAATATATACTGTTTAATTCCAAAGAGGGCGGGGGAGACCATCCCCCGCAATCTGCAGAGTCTCATCATCAATGTGAAGCCCGCTATCCAGTCATTCCCTGACTGTATGTATAATCGCTCATGCTATCGACGAACACCCTCTCTTTGGGAACCTCCAGCCCTAAACGTTCCAGATACTCGCTATAGATGCCTCCCGGATCTAAATCCGCCTCTGGGTGCAGAATCTTTGCCAGATAAGCCAGTCCTGCCTCGCCCTCCATGCCGTAGAATAGATCCGAATAAGCCACGTAGACCCGCTGATTGCCGGCGGCAGTGATGTTCCGCCCTCCCGGTCGTCTCAGGATCTCATCAATGGTCTCCTCCAGCAGCAGGATATCCGACCCTGATTCATTCTCCCAGCCAAGACCACCTTCAGAGGACATGGTCCTGATTATCACCTCCGGGTCCTCCGTCAGCACCCACTCCCATTCCAAATGAGCCGATTTTTCCAGCTCTCCGGCGATATTAATTCCTCCAGCCAAGCGGATGAGATCGTCCATCCCCGAGCCGTTCCCATAGGTGATCAGATCCCCCAGACCTTTCTTGGGGCTCCTCTCCACATAAACCCTGGCCGGGGAGAGTTCAGATACGGCATTCTCAATGATCCGGATCTTCTCCTCCCTCCACTCCAGATATGAGCGAGCCTCTTCTTCCCTTTCCAGTATCTCTCCCAGTACAGTCATCTCCCTGCTGAGGTTTTCAGGCTGATAGAAGTCCAGGCCGACATTCACGATCCCAAAGGGGGAAAGCCTCTCCTCCACTGCCTGCGCTCCGTAGTCTTTGCCCAAACCGCCAAAGCCAATGACCAGAAGATCCGAGGAATTGTTACCCTGTGCCGCTATTTCTGCAATCAGCTCATAGTCTGCCTCTCCGCCCATCTGACTGCTTCCTATGACCTGCTTATTTTCAAGCCCTGGGAGATGGCTGCTTCTTTGCAGTGTCGCTTGGGTTATGCCCACGATTTTATCCCCGGCGCCAAGGGTCACCACTGCCTCCGCAGCATCTGAATTGAGCACTATGATCCTTTGTATGGGCAGGGGAATAGAAACCGACCTGTTCGCGCTGTCCATTATGTTCTTGGGGTAAGTGCTGCCCTCCAAAGCCGATGCACCCTGAGAGATAAAGATAAAGATGATCGCCAGGGAGATCAGCAAGCCAATATGATTATGCCTCATTCACTTCACCTATCGCTGTAAATCGAATCTGATGCCATCGGATCAAACCAGGCCGGATCAGATCCGACCAGACTAAGTCAAATTTTGTTGTTATATTTCAATTTAACTTTAATACTGCAAAGGTATGGGCAAATAAAAGCATTGCGTTCGGCAGCAGATTGGCTCCTGCCCCCATTACGTTATACCGAAAAACAGCAAACTCAGACAAATGCAGCCCCTGACTCGTCATGCTTAAGCTCCGAGCAGTTGTATATTAATCCATGCTCCAGGACCTTAGACTGACCATTGTGGTCGAAAACTCCGCATCCATCGAGAAGGATCAGCTGCAGGCCCAGCACGGCCTATCGATCCTCTTAGATCTGGAGATGGATCTGGGATCAGAGAACATGAAGCTGCTCTGGGACACGGGAGCCACTCCAGAGGTGATGCTCCATAATGCCGAAGCTCTGCACATCGATCTGGAGGAGATCGACCTGATCTGCCTCAGCCACGGCCACTATGATCATACCGGCGGACTGATGGGCGTGCTACGGGAAAGGACCAGTCCCGTACCGATCATCGCCCATCCAGACATCTTCGCCCCCAAGCTGAAGGTCCTGCCTTACCTCAAGTATATCGGCGCTCCCTTCACCCGCGATCAGCTGGAGGCAGCCGGGGCGATAATGCTCCCCTGCCGCAGTCCGGTAACCCTGGCTCCTGGGGTCATGACCACCGGCGAGGTGCCCCGGATGGAGGCCTTCGAGACGGTGGAGGGATTCTGGACCATGAGAGATGAGCAATACTCAGTCGACTCCATTCCTGACGACCAATCACTGGCGGTGCACCTCCCCGGAAAGGGGCTGATTGTGATCAGTGGCTGCGCCCACAGCGGCATCATCAACACCATAAGACACGCCCAGAGGATAACCGGAGAGGAGAGGTTGTATACGGTCATAGGCGGATTTCACCTCATGGGCGCAGACAACAAGCGCATAGACGCCACCGCCCGCGCCCTGCTAGACCTGAATCCGGCAATCGTCCGGCCGGGACACTGCACCGGCCAGAAGGCCCTCTCCCGGCTGCAGGAGATACTGGGAGAGAGCTGCCAGCCCCTAGCGGTAGGAGATACAATCGAGTTTTAGATAAAGGGTGGTGAGATAGTTGATAGCCTTTGGCCCTGTGCCCTCCCGCAGGCTGGGAAGATCCCTGGGGATCAATAATATTCCTGCCAAGATCTGCAGTTACTCCTGTGCCTACTGCCAGGTGGGCAGGACTGTGCAATTGTCCGCAGAGCGTCGACCCTATTATCCTCCCCAGCAGATCTTCGATGAGGTGGCAGAAAAGGTGGCAGAGGCAAGAGAGCTGGGACTGACCATCGATTACCTGACTTTTGTCCCTGATGGCGAGCCTACCCTGGACAGCAACCTGGGCGAGGAGATCGAGTGGCTGAGATCCCTGGGAATCAAGATCGCGGTGATCAGCAATGCCTCATTGATCTGGGACGAGGGAGTCAGAGAGGATCTATTCAAAGCGGACTGGGTTTCGGTTAAGGTTGATTCTCTGCAGGAGAAGGCCTGGCGGCAGATAGACCGGCCCCATCGGAGGCTCAGGCTTGAGGCCATCCTGCAGGGAATAGTCGACTTCGCTCGTGATTATAACGGTGTGCTGGCCACGGAGACTATGCTTATAGCGGGCATAAACGATGATGAGGCCAGCCTGCTGGATATTGGGGAGTTCCTGAAAGGGATCGATCCTGATGTATCCTATATCTCTGTTCCCATCCGTCCTCCGGCAGAATCCTGGGCACAGATGCCCTCCCCTGAGAGGCTTTGCCTGGCCTATAGTGTATTCAGCCAGAGGATGGAGAGGGTCGAGCTTCTGGCCGGATATGAGGGAGACAGCTTCGACTTTACCGGGGAGGCCAAAGATGATATCCTGGCGATCGCCTCCGTTCACCCCATGAGAGAGGCTGCCCTGAGAAAATTTTTGGAAAAATCCGGTGATAGCTGGAACATTATTGAAGAGCTGGTCGAGAAAAAGGAGCTACTGCGCATTGAATATCAGGGCAATAGCTTCTATCTTCGGCGTCCGGAAAAACATTGAAAGGGGCGACGAGAGATGAGATTGATTGGCCAACCCCGTTCTTATCGCTTTTCAATCCTATCACATTCGATCTATGCCTGGCGGCTTCCCTGCATAGTTCCTGACCAGTTCCCTCCCAGAGCATCATAGGCGCTGAAGCTGCCGGAAGTATTATTGCCGCTCATGGTCAGAGTGCACCGGTACATGATCATATTCTGCAGATCAACCAGATCCAGATAGAGCACATCCTTAGCCGTCCAGCCACTGGCGGACAGGTCCTTTGTCGTGCCGGCAGATGCGAGAATGCCCCGGCCAAAGACAGCATCGCTATTTTGCACAAGCATCAGATCTACTGTGCCCGGCATGCTGCCATACATCGACAGCCTCCAGTTCCCTCGCAGATCCTGAGTGATCGGAGCGAAGGGACCGGTATACTCCCGGCCGCTGATCCTATCCAGGTATTCTGATGAATGCTGTGGATCGATCGGCCGTATCAGCGGCTCGATGCTCAGAGGATCGGCATATGGATCGATATATCTTTTCACATTATCCTGGCCGGCGGTGGCTCCTGATTCACCAGGCATGAGAAAGATCTCGCTTCCCAGTGGATCATACCCCTGGGCCTGCACAAAGAGGCAGGCCATCAGAGAGATCATCAAGGCCCCACGGGCCAAAGGTTTTTTAGCTGACATTTTTCAAAACCCCCAATTCACCTTCATCTTAAGGGATAAAAAATTCGCCTTCATATTAGCCATATATAACAGCTGGAGGAAGCCTAAATCTGCTCCTCCAGGCCCTTGTACATCTCTTTTATCGCCTCTGCCACCGGCCCTCCGATCTCCACTACTGCCTGGGCCCTGACCATGGCATCGATGACCGAGGTATGATAGGTCAGTCTTCCCGCGATCTTAATCCCTCTCCTCTGGCAGAGATTCTCGATCTGCCTCGCGGCTTCGGGGTTGATGTCGTACTTGTTGATGCAGACTGTGCTCTTTATGCCGAAGTGGCCGGCCACGTCCAAAAGCCTCACCAGATCGTGCTCACCGGTGACGGTAGGCTCGGTCACCACTAAGGCCAGATCGACTCCGGTCAACGATGCGATCACTGGACAGCCTATGCCCGGAGAGCCGTCTATCATGATCAGGTCCAGGTACTTCTCTTCCGCCAGGTCGCGAGCCATCTCTCTGACCATGGCCACCAGCTTTCCCGATGCCTCCTCCCCTGGGTACAGCTCGGCATGGACCATGGGGCCGAATCTAGTCTGAGAGATATAGGCCTCTCCAGCCTGGACATCTCTCATTTCCACTGCATCCTCAGGACAGACCAGCTGGCATACTCCACAGCCCTCGCAGAGGGGAGTGTCTACCTCAAAATCAGCGATGGCACCAAACCTGCAGGTTTCCTGGCAGATCCCGCACTGGATGCATTTTTCTTTATCTATGAATGCCCTCTTGATTCCATAAAACTCCCGCCTTTCCTGGATATCGGGCTGGAGGATGAGGTGCAGGTCAGGCGCATCTACATCGCAGTCGGCAAAAACCGCTTTTCCTTGGGCGAGAGCGGCCAGTGAAGCGATGATCGAGGTCTTGCCGGTTCCCCCTTTCCCGCTCACTATGGCGACCTGCAACATGCTATCATCTCCTCTATTCTCTTCGCCAATTCAACAAACCTCTCCTTCCACTCCGGCATATGTTGGATGAATATCTCTCCTCGGGAGTAGATCTCGGCGATCTTCCGGTCCAGAGGAATCTCCATTAAAATGGGAATTTTCTTCTCCTCCAGGTTTTGGTAGAGCTTCCGGTCACCCACGCCGCTCTTGTTGACCAGCACCGCCTGAGGGATTTTCATCTTCTCCAGCACCCGCAAAGCGATGTCCAGGTCGTAGAGGCCAAAGGGGGTGGGCTCGGTTACCAGCAGGCAGAAGTCGCTCCCTCGCACCGACTCCACCATGGAGCAGGAGGTGCCCGGGGGGCAATCGACGATCACCGTATCGCTCTGCGCTCTATCCTTTACCGCCTTGATGAGGGGGGTGGTTCTGGCCTCACCCAGGGCAAGCTCGCCCCAGATTATATCCATGCCGCCGGAACGGGCATGAAATATCTCTCCCACAGAACGGCTGCTTTCGCTTATGGCCTTCTCTGGACAGATGATGCTACAAGCCCCACAGCCGTGGCAGAGCTGGGGAAAGATCAGCACCGTCTGAGGGAGCACGGCCAGAGCATGATAAGCACAGACCTCACTGCATTTGCCGCAATGGGTGCACAACTTTTCATCTATCACCGGCACTGTAACCTGGCAGCTCTCTTTCTCCAGAAGGGTCCTGTCCGGAAAGAAAAGGTAGGCATTGGGCTCCTCAACATCGCAATCCGCGATTGTGACCCTTCTTCCTCTCCGGGAATGGAGGGAAGCGGCAAGTGAGGTCGAGACCAGGGTCTTGCCGGTGCCGCCCTTGCCGCTAGCTATGGATAGCTTCAACTCCGCCCCTACGCTGAACTAATGCTTATGATCCTGGCAGGCATTATCCACGCTGGCGCGGTTCAGCAGATCCTCGTGCCAGTCATCGATGGCATCCTTGACTGTGCCCGTCGCTCCTACGAAGACATCTATGCCCTCCTGGCTGAAGGCCATGACCGCCTTGGGACCCAGACCGCCTACAATCAGCACCTGGATGCCCTCGGCAAATATGGTCTCTGTGGGAAGGCCTGTCCCGCCCATGTGCTCGGACACATTGGGCAGGACACGGATCTCATTGTTGTTCAGATCCACTACGGTGAATGTGGGAGCCCGTCCGAAATGCTGGCAAATGGCCTCATCCAATCCGGCATTGCCCATAGTGGGAACGCAGATCTTCATTTAAAACTGACCTCCTCTGCCGCCACCCATGCCTGAACCTCTTCCCTGGCCGCCGCCCCTTCCAGCGCCGCCTCCTCTTCCTCTTCCAGCGCCACCGCCTCGACCCATTCCCTGACCTCCTGGACCCATGCCGGCATGGGCGGGTACGGATGCATCGGCGATCTTTGCAAGCTCGCCCCGCTTGAACTTCTCCACCACCTCTCTGACGCTGCCCGCTCCCTGGTACTGATAAACATCGATCCTGGCTGCAGAGAGGGTCTGCATGGCATTGGGGCCGATGTTTCCGGTGATCAGAGCGTTAGCTCCTTCTCTGGCTATCTGCTGGGCGGCCTGTATGCCGGCGCCGCTGGTTGCATTCACATTGGAGTTGGCGATGGAACTCTCGCTCATGCTGTCTGTATCTACTATCACAAAATAGGGACAGCGCCCAAACCTGGGATCCATGGGAGCATCAAGGCCTGATGCCCCGGCGGTAACACATACCTTCATTAAACCTCACAGATTCTGATTTTTCGATATATAATGCTCAATGCTCTATTTCTGGCCGTTCTGCTCCTGCCGACAATGACGATGGGGGGGGAAAGAGCAATTACGCTTATATGCGATATTGTATTTAAAGATTTGCACTCTTCTTATCCACCTCCAGTAGACGGGATACCAATTCCCTCAGGTTCTCGACATCCGTCTGTACCGTCTCCACCCCCGCTTCCGCAAAGGCATAGCCCGGTCCCTTGCCATCCAGGCTCTCTTTGGAGAATATGACATCAGGCTTGAAGCCCAGAAGAAACTGAGCAACCTTCAGGCCCTTGCCCTTGCTCAGGCCCTTATGGGGGTTGGCCAGCATCTCCTGGCGGATCAGTCTCTTCTCCCCCAAATCGATCTCCACCAGAGCGAAATAGGGAGACTCGCCAAAGTGCTTTCCCAGCGTTCCCCGCATATCCACTAAAGGTGCAGCATATCTGCGCCGGCTCTCTACAATGGGCTCATAATGGATCTGCGCCCTGTCCACCTGAGGGATCTCTCTTTTGATCCTGGACTCAATCCTCTCGCTGGCCTGGTGGGCTCTCTTCAGATCGGCCACCCTTAGGATTAGATTGGCCTGAACGAATAGATAACGTCCGGAGTTCCTGGCCACCAGCTCTTTGATAGATACGACCTCCGGCGCCTCCAGAATGAGAGACCGGATCCTCTCCAGAGTCGGTGCGTCCACGGAAGCATCCAGGAGGACGCGCATGCCTGAAACCAGGATCCCCCAACCCTCCTTGATGATCATCAATGCGATTATCACCGCCGCAATCCGGTCTAAAGGAAGGGAGATGCTCTGGGCGATCAGAGCGAGGAAGACCAGCGAGGAGGTGAGGACATCGGCCTTATGCTGCACCCCATCGGCGATAAGGCTGGGCGAGCCGGTCCTCTTTCCCACCCTGACCTGAAAGCTGCCGAAAAGATAAGGCAGGGGAATTATCGCTGCCACGGCATAGAGCAACCATCCCTGATAATTGATGGGCGCGGCCTCACCACGCACCGCTTCCAGGACGATCTCATATGCGGTAAGAAACAGCAGAAAAGAGATGGCAATCGATGCCAGGTTCTCCACCTTATAAAGCCCCAGTGGAAAGCCCTCGCTCTTCCTCTCGGATATCTTCACCCCCAGGATCAGGGCCAGTGAGGCCAGGACATCCATGGTGGAGTGAATGGCATCGGCTCGCAGGGCCAGGCTCCCGGATAGAGAGGAGAGGACGAGCTTTGCCACCACCAGGGCCAGATTGAAGAGCAGAGAGTAAAGGGCGACTCTGAGAACAGAGGGGGGATTGGAGGCTGAACTCTCCTCATCACCGTTGGGTCTCACAGAATTTGACGGATTTTCCCCTATGCTCTTAACCTCCTTTAGAGATATTCCATCAAGATCAATCCCACCATCATCAACAGAAATCCGGCGATAAGCCCTATGCTTGTGGTATGCTCGTCCCCATATCGGTTTGCGATGGGAATGAGCTCATCAAAGCTGAGGAAAACCATGATTCCCGCCACCAGGGCGGTGGCAGCAGCCAGCAGCCAGTCATTTAGGAATGGATAGAGGATCAGGATGGCCAGAATTGCTCCCAGGGGCTCGGTCATTCCGGCGGCAAAGGAGATCAGGCAGGATTTCCTCCGGTCGGATGTGGCGCAGTAGAGAGGAATGCTGCATGCCAGGCCTTCAGGGATGTTGTGGATGGCTATGGCTATCGCCACCGGCACTCCCAGTCTCAGGTCGGCCAGGGAGACCAGGGCCACGGTCATCCCCTCAGGGAGATTGTGAATGGCGATGCCGATTGTGGTCATAATCCCGCTTCGGTAGAGCCTGTTGCACTGGGAGTCCACCTGGCCGTCCATATGGATATGGGGAACGAGACGGTCTAAGAGATAGATCAGCACCAGACCCACAAGGAAGAAGAGATTGGCATAGCCGAAGCCCAGGACGAACCTGGAGCTGCAGAAGAGGTCCACAAATCCCACATAGATCATAACTCCGGCGGCAAAGCCCAGGCTGAGCGAGAGGTAGCGCATGTCTGGCCGGGGAATAAAATAAGAGACAAGGCTTC
>JAXDAR010000227.1:0-27876 GCA_034679645.1 Methanothrix sp.
TATCCGCCGCGGGTCAATAGCAGCACATCCAGCTACATCGAGATATTTTCATCACCGGAGAAGGCTGGCAGTGGCAGTGATGGCTGGCTGACAGAGGTGGCAAGAGACTTCAATGATGCGAAGATAATGATCGACGGCAAACAGGGGTCTGTAAGGCTCAGGGAAATTGCTTCCGGCCAGGGTGCCGACTATATCACCTCAGGAGAGTATC
The DNA here is from genome assembly GCA_034679645.1 of Methanothrix sp. GTDB lineage: Archaea > Halobacteriota > Methanosarcinia > Methanotrichales > Methanotrichaceae > Methanothrix. The sequence goes on from JAXDAR010000227.1 coordinate 212, forward strand.
TGCCAGATGCCTATACTCCCTCCAATGAATTCTGGGGAGAAATGCTGATCTCTCGGGGGGTAGATGCCCGGTTGGTACAGGAGAGACTGGCAGGAAATGTGGCCGGTATCCTGATAACTAAATCTAAAAAAGATGATCTGGAAGCCAAATACGGTGAAGTCAACACCACGACGATCGTGGATGCTGTGGCAAACAACGTGCTGCAGATGGGTTACACCAATCCCTTCGCCAGCTCAACCGGGCTGAACTTCTTGATCTCAGCACTGCAGGCCATCGATGCCGATGATCCGTTAAGCGACAGAGCAAAAACGGAATTTGAGCGCTTCCAGCCTAACATCCCTGTGGTCGCTTTTACCACAATTCAATTGAGAGAGGCGGCCAAATCAGGGATACTGGATGCTTTCGTCCTGGAATACCAGACTTATGTCAACACACCGGATATAAAGTCTTATGAGTTCATTCCCTTTGGGATCCGACATGATAACCCGGTTTATGCTATAGGCAAGCTGTCTGCTCAGAAGATGAAGATCCTGGATGAATTCATTGCATTCTCTCAGCAGGAGAAGTACCAGAATCTGGCTACTCAATATGGTTTTAATCACCTCGATGATTACCAATCGGAATTCGAACCGGCCAGCGGCGATGTTCTCATCCAGGCCCAGAAGCTCTGGAAGACTACAAGAAATTCAAACATATGCGCTGTATTCGTGGCCGATGTCTCTGGCAGCATGGATGGCGAGCCGCTGAATAACCTGAAAGACTCATTACTCGAAGGTCAAAAATATATCGGCAAGGAGAATCTGATCGGCCTGGTCTCATACTCAGACGATGTTTATATCAATCTGCCGATCTCCAGGTTTGATCTGAACAACAGATCATATTTTGTAGGAGCGGTTGGGGGATTGCAGGCCGGCGGGGGTACAGCAACCTTCGATGGGATTGCAGTGGCCATGAAGATGCTCGAAGATCAACTGGCACTTGATACAAATCTGAAACCGAAGATCTTTGTTCTCAGCGACGGCGAGACCAACAGAGGCTACTCATTTGATGATATCAAGAAATTCATAGAGGAGTCTGGAATACCCATATACACAATAGGATATAATGCAAATATCGAGAAGCTGAAAGAGATCTCTGCTTCCACTGAAGCTGCCAGCATTGATGCAGATACCGAGGATGTTAACTATGTTCTGGCCAAATTGTTTGAGGCGGAACTTTAATGCGGGAAGTTTCAGGTGGTATAGGAGGCGTTAAGATGGCTTTCACAAATGATCCTTAGAATAATCGCTGTCGGGCGCCTGCGGGAGAGCTACTGGCAGGATGCAGCAGCCGACTACATCCGCCGCCTCCGCCCTTACGCCCGGCTGGAGATGGTGGAGGTGGCCATAAGCTCGAAAGAGGCTCTCTCTCCCGCGGCAGAGAAGAGGGCAATGGAGGCGGAAGGGGATGCGATTCTGGAGAAGCTCAAGCGCCATTCCGGTCCGGTGATCGCCCTGGACCGGAAGGGAGTTGCTTTGAACTCGCCGCAGCTGGCGGAAAGGCTGGAGGATCTGATTATAGAGGGCAGATCAGAACTGGCCTTCATAATCGGCGGCCCCCTGGGGCTGGCCCAGGAGGTATTGGACCGGTCGGATCTGGTTATTTCTTTTTCACTGATGACCTTTCCTCATCAGTTGATGCGGGTGATCCTCCTGGAGCAGATATATCGCAGCTTCAGAATAATGCACAACGAGCCCTATCACAAGTGATATGACATCCTGCTCTCAAAGATCCGATCTGCTGGCAGTGATATTTCCGCTCCCCGTCAGAGTCCCGTCCTGATAGATCTTGTAGCTGCCCGACATTTTCTCCTCCACGACGGCCAGGTCAAGCCTGTAGTCCTTATTCTGCCCCACCTGCTCAACGTTCAGGCTGATGGACTCATTGGAATTAATCTGGCCGGTGGCAGTTACTGATATATCTGTGCCTTTCTGGAGAATGCTGCCATAGCCCTGCAGCCGGTCTTTGGTCTGGATCAGGATCAAATCCAGGGCTTCCTGCTTGTTCTGCCCGTCAATCATCTCATCGAGAAACACCTTCCAGTCTCCCTTCAGATCCACGACCGGCTCTTCTTCCAATTCAGGCTCTTTTGCAGCCGGCTGGGGAACGGGATCCTCCTTGGGCGTTTTTGCGGTTTCATTCGATGCTGCTTTTGCCTGGCCTGTGTTCTTTTCAGATGTATTAATTGCCTCTTCTTTGGTTGCGCTATTGGATTTTAGGGGGGCGGAATGGCCGGTAGAGGATGTCACAGCGTTTTCGTACTCCGCATCATAATGATATTCGGTATTACCCCGGATTATCCATGTGCCGCAGCTCGCCCAGGCCGGGCTGGTCAATAGGGCAGTGATCAGCACCAGACATATGATTGAATTTATCTTCAATATCTCGTCCTCCTTTGCATTTAGCTGCCGGATTTGCTGGCAGTGGCATTGCCTTTTGCGGCCAGCTTCTCCTCCTCATAAAGCTCGCAGGTGCCTTTCATCCCGTCGTTGATAGCGGTCAGATCCAGTTTGTAATTCATCTTCTGCTCGACCAGCATTACATTCAAGCTGACGGAATCAGCTGATATGTAGCCTGTGGCAGTTGCCGGCAGATCGCCCCCTTCCTCGAAGAGAGTGCCATAGCCCTGCAGTCGGTCTTTGGTCTGGATGGGGATCAAATCCAGAGTTTCTTGCCTGTCCTGACCTTCTGGCCCGTCCATCTTCAGGTCGAGCATCACTTTCCATTCTCCTCCCAGGTCGATGATGGGATCATCCTTCAGGACGGCTCCTTCTCCTGTTTCGGCCTCTTTCTGAATGGCTTTTTCATCTGCCCCATCTATCTCGCTTGATACTCCGGCTGTGCTATCGGAATTTAGGGTAGCAGCAGAGCCCGTAGAGGATGCCACCGCCTGATCGAAGTCCGGGTCGGAAAGATAATCGGTATTGTCCCTGATCACCCATTTGCCGCACCCCGCCCAGGCTGGCGAGGCCAGAAGGATTGTGATCAGTGCCAGGCATAATATCGGATGCTTCTTCAATATTTCTCCTCCAATGTTGTTATTTGTCCGCAGGAAAAGGAAGAGGGCTTCGATCACCCTCTAGCTAGAGAATCTGCTGGCAGTAGCATTTCCCTTTGCGATTAATTCATCGCCTGAATATAATTCATAGCTGCCAGAGATGCTCCAGTCCACCCTCTCCAGATCGAGATTCACACTCCTGTCAATATTATTTCCAAATTCGTCTATCACTGCTTTTGACCGAAGGCTCATGGAGTTTGAGGTGACCGTGCCTCTAAAGGTCTGGGGGATCTTGGTATTCCTTTCGATCAGATCCCCCATGCCCACAATGCTATCTCCTGTCTGAATGAGATTTTTAATGTCCAGAGTGCATCCCGAGCCGATAAGGTCTACAGTCCATCTTCCGCCCACGTCCATGAAATCGGACGATGCCGCCGAAGGATCCTGTGTGCTTACAGACTCATCTGCCAGGCCGGCATCTGCGGCAACGCTGTTCTTCTCATCCGGAGCTAGCCTCGGTTTGCCCACATCGATATTGGCTGTCTTCCCTCCTGGATAAGAGCTGATTCCGCTGGATTCGAGGCTCGACTGGCTGGTGGTTTTTGCCTCTCCCACTTCACGATCCGCGGTCTTCCCTCCGGGATGAGGATTTATATTTACTGATTTTTCCGTGCTGGCGGCAGCATCCGTCACCTGCTCACCAGAGTTGGCGGCGGAGATGGTGAAATTCTGTGATTTCGTATCCCTAGCTTCTTCTGCACCCAGGCGCTTGACCCACACCTGAATCTGATTTTCTCCTATATCCGCTTCCGAGGTATTCCAGGTCCAGTTGTTATCTGCGATCCATCCGGTCTTCTCAATGAATTCGCCGTTGGTTGCCGGCCCCTTCAGGTAGAAATCATAGACGATCTCCTCATCATCTGCACTTGTGGCATTAGCTATCCAGACGATTGTCGAACCTGCCGCTAGCGGGCTGGCCCTGTCAGGATTCAGACTCACTAAGGTCACATTCTCCTCCCTCTTATCCTCTGAGGAGCCCAGAGATACAGCCGCTCTTCCCTCGCTGGGTGCAGCGGAGGCAGTCGACGATCCTTCTGAGGTCGGTAAATTCTGGTTCTTGCTCACATAAAAGTCAGTATCACCTGATGTATCTCCCAGGGGATTGACGCCGCAGCCATCTGCGGAGGCAATACTTGTCAGGGAAAAAATCTGCGCTGTCAAGCAAAAGAGCACAGCTGCAGAGATAAACAGCATATTGAACTTCATTCCGTTCTATCCTCCACCATTCTCAGCACGCTTCGGTTTTCAACGTTTTAAATCTTCCCCTTGGACGTCATTCGCCGAAGGTCTTTCTGCCTCCAATTATCCGTTGTCTCTTCAACGTGCTCTAGGATCCGATCGGCATGGCATTGGTTAGTCCCTTGTGTAGTCCCTCGATAGCTTTATCAATCATTAAAGATCTTATGGCCGGATACGGCATCTGCGCCGTAGGGTGATTGAGCATGAATGCGTGGGATCGATTTATCGGGTAGAATACGATTTCTAGATACTACCTTACGTGACGGTGAACAGACTCCAGGTGTATCTTTGGGCATGGACGAGAAGCTCACCATCGCTCAAGGGCTTGATTCTCTGGGTGTGGATGTCATTGAAGCCGGATCGGCGATGACCTCCGAAGGAGAGCGCCTGGCAATAAAAGCGATTGCAAATTCAGGCCTCAAGGCCGAGATCTGCAGCTATGTCAGAGCTTTAACCGCGGACATCGATACCGCTCTGGCCTGTGATGTGGACTCCGTCCATCTGGTCGTGCCGGTCTCCGACCTTCATATCAGAATCAAGATGAAGGCCGACAGGGAGACGGTGGTGCAGAGGGCGGTGGATGTTACTGAGTATGCCCGGGATCACGGCCTGATTGTGGAGCTGAGCGGTGAGGATGCCAGTCGCGCAGACCTCGATTTTCTGGCCGGCCTCTACAAGGCAGGAATCGAAGCGGGCGCAGACAGGCTGGCCTTTTGCGATACTGTGGGCGTGCTGGTTCCGGAGGTGGCAGGGGAGACATTCTCCCGCCTCACCCGTCTGGGCGCGCCCATCAGCATACATTGCCACAATGACTTTGGCATGGCCACCGCAAATACCATTGCTGCCCTTCGCGCCGGCGCCTCTCAGGCCCATGTTACTGTGAATGGAATTGGGGAAAGGGCGGGAAACACCAGCCTGGAGGAGGTGGTGATGGCCCTGGAGTCCCTGTATCAGATCGATACCGGGATCAGGTGCGAAGACATCTACCAGCTATCAAGGATGGTCTCGCGAATGACCGGCCTGCTGGTCGCCCCCAATAAAGCGATAGTGGGCGAGAATGCCTTTACCCATGAGGCTGGAATCCATGTGCACGGACTTCTGGCCGATACCAGTACCTATGAGCCCATGCACCCGGAGACTGTGGGCAGAAAGAGGCGGATAGTGCTGGGCAAGCATGCCGGTCGGGCCTCGGTCGAACTGGCCATGCGCGAGTTCGGTCTGCCTGTCACCCCCCAGCAGCTCACTGAGATAGTGGCCAGGGTAAAGGAGCTGGGCGACAAGGGCAAAAGGGTCTCAGACGTGGATTTGCAGAGTATAGCGGATACAGTGCTCTCCATTCAGATGGAGCCGAAGGTGAAGCTGGAGGAGCTGACGGTGGTAGCCGGCAATACCGTAACCCCCACCGCTTCGGTCAAGATCCTCCTGGCTGGCAATGAGATGCTGGAGGCAGGAGTGGGCGTAGGGCCGGTGGATGCGGCCATCAATGCCATAAGGAGGGCCATATCAGGTGTGGCTGATGTCCGCCTTGATGAGTATCATGTGGATGCGGTAACCGGCGGGACCAATGCCCTGGTGGAAGTGTGGGTGACAATGGCAATGGCAGATCGAAAGATTACTGCTCGAGGAGCTGGCGCAGATATTATCATGGCATCAGTGGAAGCGGTGCTCGATGGCATCAACCGGCTGATGCGGCTGGAAGAGGAGGATGTAGCTAAATGTCGAAAGGCATAGCCCGGACGGGCTCAGACAAAAATCGAGATACGCCCCAGAAGATGACCGGCGCCCAGGCGGTGCTGGAAAGCCTGAAAAGAGAAGATGTGGATGTAGTATTCGGGCTGCCCGGCGGGGTACTGCTACCTCTTTACGATGCCATCTATAAGTCGGACATCCGCCACATTCTGGTACGCCATGAGCAGGGAGCGGCCCATATGGCGGACGGTTATGCCCGCGCCACAGGCAAGGTGGGAGTATGCATCGCCACCTCCGGGCCGGGGGCGACGAACCTGGTCACAGGTATCGCCAATGCCTATATGGACTCGGTTCCCATGGTGGCCATCACCGTCCAGGTTAACACCTGGCTGATAGGAAAGGACGCCTTCCAGGAGGCAGATATTACCGGCATCACTCTGCCCATTACCAAGCACAACTATCTGATCCGCAGCGCAAAGGAGATACCAGGGGTATTCAGGGAGGCCTTCTATATCGCCCGCACCGGGCGGCCTGGTCCGGTCCTGATCGACCTCCCAAGAGATGTGACTGTGGATGAACTGGTATTCACCTGGCCGGACGTGAACCTGCCGGGATATCATCCCTCATTTAAGGCCCATGAGATGCAGATCAAGAAAGCAGCAAAGGCCCTGATGGAAGCGGAAAGGCCGGTCATCTATGCCGGCGGCGGCGTGAGGTATGCCTCCGCCCATAAGGAACTCCTTGAGCTGGCAAAGAAGGTCAGTGCCCCGGTCACCACCACCCTGATGGGAGTGGGCTGCTTCCCCGAGGATCATCCCCTCTCTTTGGGAATGCTGGGGATGCACGGCACGAAGTATGCCAACTATGCCATCCAGGAATCGGATCTGATAATGGCCATAGGTGCTCGGTTTGATGACCGGGTAACCGGGAAGATCTCCAGCTTTGCCCCGCACGCCAGGATCGTTCATATCGATGTCGATCCGGCGGAAGTGGGAAAGAACGTGCGGGTGGACATACCGGTGGTTGGGGATGCGCGCAATGCCCTGCAGGGACTCCTCAAGGAGGTCTCGCCAAAGCCAAGAGGACCCTGGCTGGATAAGATCGATGGCTGGAAGAGGGATCATCCCATGCGCTACATACCGGATATGAACATAATCAAGCCCCAGTATGTGATCGAGAAGCTCTGCGAGCTGGCCCCCGATGCCATCATCACCACCGAGGTCGGACAGAACCAGATGTGGGCAGCGCAATTCTTTGTGCATAAGGACCCGCAAAAGTTCATATCTTCCGGCGGCCTGGGGACCATGGGCTACGGCTTCCCGGCGGCCATCGGTGCCAAGATGGGGAGGCCGGAGTGCACGGTCATCGATGTTGCCGGGGACGGCAGCTTCCTGATGAATAGCCAGGAGTTGGCGACGGCGGTGGTCAACGACATACCGGTCAAAGTGGCGGTGCTGAACAACGGCTGCCTGGGAATGGTGCGGCAGTGGCAGGAGCTGTTCTTTGATAAGAGATACTCCGCCACCATTCTCGGCCGGACCAGTCCGGATTTCGTGAAGCTTGCCGAGGCCTACGGAGCGGTGGGCCTGAGGGCGACTAAACCGGCAGAGGTCGAGGATGTGATTCGCAGTGCTCTGGCGGTTGACCGGCCCTGCGTGATGGATTTCATCGTCAATCCGGCGGAGAAGGTCTCACCCATGGTTCCGGCAGGAGCTACTTTAAGCGAGATTCTGGAGCTGGAGTGGTGCGATGAGGCTCAGTGCTGTCACCTGGAGAGGATTTATGCCGAGGAGAAGCGAGGGGTTCTGGGCGAGGAGGGCTACTAGATGAAGCATATCATTGCCGTCATTGTGGAGAACAAGTCAGGGGTTCTGACGCGCATTGCTGGCCTGTTCAGCCGCCGGTCGTTCAATATCGACAGCCTCTCCGTAGGGGCCACTGACAATCCCGATTACTCCCGCATGACCATCTCCGTTCAGGGGGACAGGGATGTCCTGGAGCAGGTGATAAAGCAGCTATCCAAGCTGATCAATGTCATCCGGGTGAGCGAGCTGGACCCGACCGAATCTTTGGAGAGGGAGCTGGCCATCATCAAAGTGAGCGTGGACCGGGAGAGCAGAAGCGAGGTCATGCAGATCGTGAACATCTTCCGGGCCAAGATCATCGATGTCTCCCAGAGGTCGATGATCATCGAGGTCACGGGAGATGAGGAGAAGGTGGAGGCCATAATTCAGCTTCTGCGCCAGTTCGGCATTAAGGAGCTGGCCCGCACCGGAAAGGTCTCGATGGTTAGAGGGACGAGGGTAATCAAGGTTTAGTTCTATTATTTATTTTATTATATTTAGTACTAGGAGGAATATAATTTGGTAAAAATATACCATGACCAGGATGCAGACTTGAAGGCATTAGCGGACAAGACCATCGCCATAGTGGGATGGGGAAATCAGGGACACGCTCAGGGAGAGAACCTGAAGGACTCCGGCCTTAACGTCATAGCGGCCGATATTCCCGGCTCCAATGCCTGGAAGAGGGCAGAGGCGGACGGAGTGAAGGCCATGAGCGTTGCTGATGCTGCCCGGGCAGCGGATTACATTCAGATCCTCCTGCCGGATGAGTATCAGGGCAAGATCTACCGCGAGCAGATCGCCCCAAATCTGGAGGAAGGAGATGTGCTGGGATTCAGCCACGGCTTCAACATCCGCTACTTCCAGATAGTGCCGCCTGAGAATGTCGATGTGGTCATGGTAGCACCCAAAGGACCCGGCGACCTGGTGAGGAGGACCTACCAGGAGGGAAAGGGAGTTCCCTGCCTGGTGGCAGTGGAGCAGGATCACTCCGGCGAGGCTATGAAGAAGGCCCTGGCTTATGCCAAGGGCATCGGCGGCACCCGGGCCGGGGTCATCGAGACCACATTCACTGAGGAGACGGAGACCGATCTCTTCGGGGAGCAGGTGGACCTGTGCGGCGGAGTGACGGAGATGATCAAGGCGGCTTTCGAGACCCTGGTGGATGCAGGATACCAGCCTGAGATCGCCTATTTCGAGGCCTGCCACGAGTTAAAGCTGATTGTGGACCTGATCTACGAGGGCGGATTCATGCGCATGTGGAACAATGTCTCCAATACCGCAGAGTACGGGGGCATGACAAGAGGCCACAGGATAATCAATGATCAGTCCCGTGAGGAGATGCTGGATATCCTCTCTGAGATTCAGTCCGGCGAGTTCGCCCGGGAGTGGATACTGGAGAGCCAGGCCGGCCTTCCGGTCAAGAAGTCGCTGGAGAAGATGGAGTCCGAGCACCCCATCGAAGAGGTGGGGGCGCAGTTGCGGGCCATGATGCCCTGGCTGGAGAAGAAGTAGAAGCAAACTTTATATCATGGGAGGTTGTAGCATGGTGTCGTGCGGGCGCGGGTTGCTGCGCTCGGACGCGATGCCATGATAAAATGGCCTCGAAATAGACGATTATCAAAAAAACCAAAAGAACTACATAACAGGAGGGAGGAGCAGTTTCAGAAGCGCGGCCACATGGCCGCGTTTCGGAAGCTGTAGCTTTAATCTGATTCTCAAGCAGGGCATATTTACGACTAAATCATTGACTTGCCATTTCTCAAAGACTTGTCCAGCCATTGATCTGGTGTCATAGTCAATACTAAATCAGGACTCCGTTGCAGCATCTCTTCATCCCAGGATATTAAGATTGCGTCGAAATATTCAGCAACTGCAACATATACAGCATCTGCACCTCTAAGGCGGTTTTCAATTGCGATCTCTGCTGAACGGACCGCCAAAGATAAACTGAGTGGAACCTGTATCATCCCTGGAAAATTTTTCACAAGCGATACTAATTTCCTTGAAATAAGTGCCTCTCCAGTTGGCCTGGCAATGGCCGCACCACATTCTGAAAGAACAAGGGTTGGACAAAATATAACTTCCCCCTTTGCCTTTTGCAGGAACATGTAGCTTATGTGATATAGCTCTTCGGAAGGGCGAGCGGCAGATACAAAAACGCTGGCATCAATAGTTAAATTTATCTCCTCATCTCAGTGAGGATCTCTAAGGCACTCTTCTTGCTCTTCTGTCAATAGCGGTCTAAATTGTCCAGTTGTGGCGGGATAATATTGTCCACCTGCCAATTCCCTGGATTGAAACCCAGGGGTCATGTGGATGATAGATATGGAGGGGTTCCTCACGTTGCGAGATTTATTCAAGGAAGAATTGAGCATCAGCGAGATCGCCAGACAAACTGGACACAGCCGGGTGACGGTGCGGAAGTATTTGAATTCTCAAGTCCCACCTTCGCCCCAGAAGAGATCCAGGACAGGGGATTCACTGGAAAATATACAATTGTAAAGGATTTTGTGCATGAAGTCCGGCCTAAGATTGGTATTCCGGCGATATACCGCTACGAGACCAAACCAGGAGTCCAGGCTCAAGTTGATTGGGCTGAATGCGGATACATCGAGATCGATGGGGAGAAAAGGAAACTCTATTGCTTCACAATAGTTCTCGGCTATTCGTGAAGAGAGATTTCTTCGTGGGTGGCAAGTTCACCTCCTTCACCGATCTCAACTCCCAGCTTCAAAAATGGCTATCCAGAGTAAATTCGATACCTAACGGCACAACCCATGAGATTCCGGTTGACCGTCTCAGGCAGGAAAACCTCCAGCAGCTCGGGAATGTTCCCACCTATCAAAATCGCAGAGAAGAGAGCCGAAAAATTTCCAAGGATTCATTCATCTCTTACCTGGGCAACCTCTATTCTGTTCCATATCGATATGCAGGAATGACTGCAAGATTGCAGATCTCCGACTCGACCTTTAAGATAGTAATTGGATTCGAAGAGATCTGTACTCACGAGATTCAGCCTGGTCACGGAAAAGTAGTGCGAGTCAAAGAGCATTTCAAAGGGCTTCTGAGTGAGATCCTAAAGCAAAACAGCTCGCTCCGAGATAATAAACCGTCAATTCTAAAATTTGCTGATACAGATGTCGAGCATAGACCGCTCTCCGTTTATGATCAACTTGAGGCGGTGGATAGCACATGAGCAATTTCGAATACGAAAGACTTCATCATAATCTTAAGCTCCTGAAACTCGGTACCTTTGAGTCAATCCTTGATAACTATCTGGAGATCGCAGCCAAAGAGAAGAAATCAACCATTGAGATCCTCGATTATCTGGTGGACCGGGAATTAAAGAGCAAGGAGTATCGATCTCTGGCGCTTAGAATGCGAAAAGCCGGCTTTCCTATGGAGGAGAGGTTAGATGATTTCGATTTTGGGTTTCAGCCGTCTCTTGATAAGAATATTATCACCGAGATCGCATCTTTAAAGTTCATCCATAATGCAGAAAACGTGGTCTTATTAGGTCCGCCTGGTGTGGGAAAGACCCATATTGCCATAGCCTTGGGAATTGAGGCTGTGCGAGCGGGATTTCGAGTTCAATTTGCCAATGCTTCAGCTCTTATCGAGCGGCTCGCAAAAGCTGATCGGGAGAAGAGACTTGAAGAGATGATTAGGGAGCTGTCGAGGTTTCAGCTTATTATTATTGATGAGATGGCTTATCTGCCCTTTGATGACTTTGGAGCTCACTGCTTCTTTCAGCTGGTTTCCAGACGATATGAAAGAGCTTCGATAATATTCACCTCAAACAAATCCTATGGCGAATGGGGAGACATCTTCAAGGATCACGTCATCGCTGCGGCTATTCTTGATAGGATTCTCCACCATTGCACTACGGTCAATATAAAAGGCGACAGCTATCGACTAAAGGATCGCAAGAGACAGGGGATAATTCCTCAGAGCCTTTCGGGATAAGGAGCATAGAGATGGCTGGGCAGAAGCCTTAAGTAGAACTGGACAGTTTTATTCCGCTATAATTGGACAGTTTTATACCGGCGTTGACACTAAGGGCTGAGTCCAGACCTGTGACATCAATTCAGCTGCGCCTGTTTAGGTTCTGCAGTAGTTTCAATGAATCTATCAGATTTATCCTTCCGAAGCCTCCTTTATCGGTCTTGAAACGATTATCAGCTTTATCTGAAGTTCTTTTAAGAATATACTTTATCTGATTATCCTTTAATCGCATCCCATTCTCAATCGCGTATGATTTGAGAATGGCAATGGCTCCGCTGACAAATGGTGATGCCTGAGAGGTACCGGAACAAATAGCATAGCTTCCATTCAGGAAAGAACTGAAGATGTTTGTCCCAGGTGCTACCAAAGAGATATGTTTTCCGTAGGTTGAAAACGGGGCGATGTTGTCGTCCTCGTCCACTGCTCCTACGGCGATCACTCCAGGCAATGCGCCAGGGTAATATTTATCGGATGTACCATCGTTTCCTGAGGCAGCAACAATGGTGACTCCTTTACTCAAGGCATAATTTACAACATCCTGGTGAGGCAGTCCTCCATATTCGTGCTTTACGCCGAGGCTCATATTTATTACATCTGCACCGTTATCCACTGCCCATTTTATTCCGGTATTGATATTATCGATCAGGCCGGCTCCAACTTTCTTATCATTTTGCCTGAGAGTTGCCAAGACGCGGACTGCCATCAGCTTTACCCCAGGAGCAACCCCTGCAGGCATTTTGATGCCCTTTCCGGCTATAATTCCTGCCACATGCGTGCCATGGCCCAGCTCGTCATCCGGCGATTCATCATAGCCCATGATATCTCCAACAAAAGAAGAAGTATCCAATCCTTCCAGGTTCACAAAATCCGCCCTTTTTTCAATCACACCATCTAGCTCTGGGTGATGCAAATCAATACCCGTATCAAGAACTGCGACTCTGACCTCAGGGCTACCTTTTGTAAATATTTGAGCTTCCTGCAGATAGATAGACTTTCTAGACTTATCAAAAAAACCATCTGCGCTCTGAGCGAAGGAATGGATAGGTATTTCAGATTCCCCGATAATCGCCGGACGTGCTTCTTCTACAATTGGAATGAGCTTCAACTCATCGAATAAATCTGGTGGCATTTGTATATTATCCTGAAAGATAATGCGGTATATTCTATTTAAGCCCGCTTTAATTTCATCCTCGACAAACTGGTCTCTTTGGCCAGGCCTGAATTCTCTGGTGATCCAGAAATCAATATTATATCTTCGAAAAGTATCATCAATTTTATTATAGAAATGATCCACTGTAGTGGATTTATCGTTGATGAAATCCACCCAATATGGTATTGAAAGATTTGCCAAAGGCTGGTATAATTTGAGAATAATATGCTGCCTCATCATTTCATCGCCCCCTATTTCAAAAAATAGCTACCATTGGATCCAATCTCACAACAGCTTTCATACTATACGTCTTATGGTTAAAAAAGGCAGCTTGAATATGGACATGAGGTGTCTGCGATGCTCCTAGATAGCCAACCAGAGGAAATCCAGGGCCGACAAAGTATTCCGGTGTTACAGATAGACCATTTTTCAAAGTTGGACCATATCCGATTCCCCTTCCGGTGTCATTCCATTCATCGGATCCTGCGATCCTGCCCGATTTGTCCTTTGGCAGATAATCTGCAGTTATTAGATGCAGAAACTCGATAAATAAAGTGAGTTCCGATGTGCCTCCGATACTGTTATTATAAGAATAGATGCAGCTCATCCCGACAACACCCCCATAAGAATTGTCATCCTCGGGGATCCATGGTTGGAGGGCGATTCTTGACTCGATCATACTTGCATCGCCATTTCCAGGGATTGAAAGCCCATCAATAGATGTACTATTTGATTTATTGTATGCTTTAACGCTATTTAGATCATCTAATGGAATTTTAGTTTTTATGGCAGCGTATACGGGAAGCCCTCTCCTCGGATCACTGATGCTGCCATCCCCGTCAGTAGGTCCGGTGATATCCGAACCGAGGTGCTGCTTTCTTCCACTCTTTGGGTGTGGGCTTTCATTCGAGTTCCTGTAGAAGGGGTCCATTATCGAGCCATTTTGTACAACGATGAGGTCACTCATCTTGGTAAAAGCCTTTGAGTGGAAACGTCGGTTGATCGGCTCCCTATTCCCCTCGATAAACCTGTTTGAAAGTATGCCTGTCATATGATATCGCCCCGATTACACTACCGCCGTCGTGCCACATGTCTCGCATTTGTCTGTTCTAAGCTTTAAAATTGCAAAAATCGTGCCTTGATCTCCATAAGCGGTATCCACCTGACCACTGCCATTCAGGCGAATCTCATCCTTATCAACCGTCCCTGTATTTCCAGGTGGATTCTTGTTCCCTCCAATCACGGACATCCTGTTATTACTATAATCGACCTCTACCACTATATCGCAATGTGAGGGTCCTTTTGGCTGTATGGTCTCGTAAGTATAATTGCTCGAACCCCTGTTCCTGCATATCAGATCGCCTGGCTCGGGAAGGGCGTTGCTCACATCGCATAGCCAAAAGGGATTATCGTGGTCTTTATTAGTGACATTCTGCTTTGCAGCATAGACATATATCATATGCAAAGCATCATATCGGAATGAGGGGCCTGCTCCTGCCTGGCCCATTACCCAAGATACGAAGGCTGCGCTCCAGGGATGATTCGATTGCCATTTGGTATCCTGGCACTGAGACACAGAAACGTTAAGCCCTACCTGAGACCAATAGCCCTGAAGCCTTGATGTGACATATGGATCAGTTTCCTGATATCTTGAACCATCGGGCTTCGTCCAAAACACGTACTCATCGTTGGCGATCTGGACAATCCTGCTTTTAATCCTGGCCCATTTGGTGTTGAAATCCACATCCGGTTGGCAGGTACGGATATCGAAGTAAGGCTGTTCATATGATCGTGATAATTTTTCTGCTGAAATTGAATCGCGGATTTCATCAGGAACCAGACTCCAGCCCGACTCAAACTGTTCATCTGTAATGCAATCCCTTCCATTCTCCATTCTGCCTATTGCTTGTGACAGTTCTTTGAGCACTTGCTTTGTGATGGGCAGCACTTCTTGGGGACTAATATTTAGCCTTCTGGAGACGAAGTTAATATATTCTTTTGTTTTATTTTCCGTCGGTGGAGCATAGGCTGCAAAGATCTTGGTAAGCGTATTTCTCCCACTTTTTATATAATTTCTCAATAAAATAATCAGCGCCCTGATGCCATATTCATAAGAGATAAACTGCTCAAAGCGTCCATCTGTATTGTTCTCCAGAGGTACTCTACCTTCCCATGCGTTCGCCTTGTCTATTGAAATGTTGCCGGGATTGTTATTTCGAATTCCCCTGGGCATTTCATCTAATTCGCCACTATAAATAGAGGCTGGTATGGAATGAACTCTATTGGGCATTTTCGTTAAAGCTCTTCTAATGGCAGACTGTTGCTGGGAGAACGGGGCACAATGGGCAACATAGATGCCTTGGACAGACATCTCCTTTTGGCCAAGTTCGCCCTGCTTGATCACAAAATCCCTGTAGGTCTCCGAATACCTGGAACCACTGTTAGGCAGACTGAATGTCGCCATTCCTCTCTGCCATGGATCATTGATATGCACAAGAGTGCCGTCAGGTGTGCCATCACCGCTCATGCCAGTCACGACTCGAATATGCGGGCCAGGTTCGGCGGAAGCCACCCACAGAGGGCCATATCGCTCCAGCAACTGCCTGAATCCTTCAACTGTATACGTCTGAGCTGGCTCTGGGATAAGTCTCCAGACACGAAACATCGTCTGATCTTCTGCGTTCAGCCCACTCTTATATTGCTCCCAGTATCCCAATCCATTAGCTATCTCAGACGGATCGATTGAGATTTTGTCCCTCCAGCCAACCAGCATCGCGGCTCCTGCTGCCCAACAGGACATCGATGTAAATTGGGGAACCAATTGAACATCATATCTGATATCAAAGCTCTGATCTGCCTGTCCTAAGGCTAAAAATGCTGTTTTCGAGTAGGTCCCGTCATTGAACATCCTTACTTCTGCTTCCCTTCTTCTTACCAATCCAGGAAGCTTCTTTCCTGCGCCATTGACCCATCGCCTCAGCTCTACCGGCACTGCTGCAAAATCGCTCTGGTTCATTTTCTTTAGAAGCGTGGAATTCCTAAAAGCCCCCGTCCCTATATTATAGGCAAAACTTACCATTGAATCGAACTGTGACTGACTCAGAGGCACTGTGACACTGGAATTTATTACCTCTTCAACTCTGCGAATCTCCTGTTCAAGCAGTTCTGTCGCCCTCTCTTCTGAGATCCCTGCCTTAAACTCATCGGTTTCAGAGCCATTGCAATTTCCGCGATGCACTAAGGTCCCATAGCCAATAGTGCAATGTCCAGCGGGATCGTTGTAAAGCTTAGGGACAAAGGCCTCTTCTTCCTTTATGAATTTAATTCCTTTATCAGATGTTGATAGATTATTTGTAAATGATGTGACATAACTTTGTGACTCGGCTTTGATTTTAGCGAACTCGTAGTCGCTCCTGAGTGCTGCCTTTATAACGGGCTTTATCGTCAAATAAGTGCATTTATTCTGAGCTTTTCGAAATGCGGTCTGAACTGCCTGGCTGACGAGCCATTCGGGAGCAGGTTTTCCTGCAGGAGGCCTGGGCACGAGATCCATTGCATCTGAGCCTTCGGTCGCCCTCCAAACAGCATCTGCCGCGATCATTCTTAATCGATCATTTAATTGGTCAGGATCTAATCGCTCTTCGAAGAAAAATTGCAGGACATCCAGTATGAATCCCTGGGGATCGGAAGGTGCTTCACTATACCGGGGACATTTATCGTTATTAATCCTGGCTCTGGAAAGGCTAATTTTCCTTTTTGGCAAGAACATGCTTGCCTGAGGATCTTCTAGGTATTTTGTGAATAATAGGAATCTGTTGCCTTTTGATCTATCAATCATGGATTTATCCCTCACAAATCTAGACTTTTAAATGTCCTATGTATAACAAAGTGCCATTATGGTTTAATCTTATGACCTCTTGTGGTCTACTCCAGGATGGCTCAACTTCGCTGATACCTAATCCGACATCTTTCAGTGCCCTGAAGATCAAATCAGAACAATAGAATTCATTATTTATGTCTGTTCCGGATTTGAAATTTCTGGCCTGTTTTTTGCATGCCTCTTGCTCCTCCACTCTGAGGTGGCTGCAGTAATTACTGATAATCTGGGAAGGAGCAATCCTGACAAGGCTCCAGTTGTCCGATTTAGCTTTTGATTCCTTGGCCGTCTTGAGAAAATCAGTGATATGTTGTGCTTTTTCGGGACTCATATTAATATGCCTATAGGCAACCGCTACGATATCACTCATGAGGAATGAATTTAATGACCCTTCAATTACCCCATCGGGAACTGCCTCAATGGCCGTTCCATTTCCAGTATAGATAATGGAGTGACTGATCTCTGAACCGACTGCATTTTCCATCAGTTTTGAATTTTTGTCGCTAGTCGTCGAAATGATAATGTCTCCTTCTTGAAGGTCTCCTTCACCTATTGAACGCCCAATAATTTGAGGACCAGGAGGAAGAGAAGGCGATTGATATGTTACATCGCCTTTATTTGTAATGATATTAAGGTCCTCTATGAAATCCTCGTTTGAGGGAGGCTCTGTCCCTATGATACGATCATCCTCATATCTCAAAGCTGCAGAAGGCCCTATTTCCTTCCCCTTTTTTTTATTGTTTTCTTCTATCTCCATTATTTCATCAAACTCTCTAAAACGCTTCTCCAATGCGACGGATCCCAGATCATATGCATTGGCATATGACATGCTCTGGGCAATGCGGTCGAAGATTTCGTGCTCGTTTTTCTGGTAAAGGGGATTCAATTCTTCGCCTCCCACCTCATTGGTGCGGCTCTTTTCCTGCGACCATGGTTTTTGAGCGGGGAGACTTGACTTATCTATCGTTTTCTTTGAGAAAGGATCATATACCTTCTGGCTATTCAGTATAGATTTGAGGTCAGACATAAAGTCATCATCTGCAATCTCATGTTTCAGGACGACGTCCGGAATTTCGCCTGTTATCTGGTCTTTACCCTGAGGCCACTGCATACTATATGGGGGCTCTATTGAGACAGATCGACCAAAACATGCCCTTACAGGGCGTGAATCGTTAATTATAGAATCATCAAAGTCCCCAAAGGGCTCGATATAGCCTTCATTCTTAAAATCCAAGTCTATCGCCGAGGTAATGTAAGTTAAATCCAATCCCTTAGAGAATATATCGTATTCAATGAATTCATCCCCCTTTTGAGTGGCATATGGAAAATGGGCCTCCAACCCTCTATCCATGATATCATATTCATGAAATGAGCTATGAGATTCAAGGACGGCTATCTCTAGGCCATCATCAAACTGCTTGGTCAAAACCAATGTATTTTTGATTCTATCCGACATCTCTGTTCTCTTGTTGTATGGTGAAGGTTGTGCGCGCATAATAAATCCCCTTGCTCACATACTTTTTAGGTTAATTTTAAATAAAGAAAAGGGATCGAGGACTATGATCAGTTCGTTATCCGGCCCCGATAGATCCTTATCAGACATATCAATTTTCAATTCTCCACGGCCAAAGGATAATACCTGGGCTAACTGCTTGTTCAGTACCGCTACAGGCAGAAACTTTTCCTGAACTGCGAGGTTCTTTCCCTCGATGACGATGACTGGCTTATCATTCTCCATACTCAGGCTAACTTTGTTAACAGTAGGTGGAATGTTATTCCTTTTTGATTTCTTTATAATATTAGCTAATTTATTGAAATTTATTTTCTTATCGGAAAATTTTTCGATATCTACATTTTTGCTCTCGATGTCCTCGAGATCTTTCACAGAGGTCACTCCTATTTTCCTCAGTTCTTTTTTTGTATCTTTATCGATATCTATTTTATCTATGGTAGTGTCGTTTTTTGAAGGCAGCTTTTTCGTTGTAGCCCTTACGACCTGGTCTGTAATTGAATCTAATTTTATGTTGATCTTGGAAGCTCCTTGCTCACCGGGTTTTGCGGTCACAAATCTGACCTCTTCTCCATCATAAGTTGGAAAAATCTGCAGATCCATCTCCATGGTCTTCACCGTGTAGGAGATAGATTTATTTATCGCCTTAATGGCAAGCGTCTCCCTGGTCTTATCCAGCTCCACAACCATGGCATCGACAAAGGACTCGAGGTTCCAGGGCACGTTTTGTGTTTCCATTCTATCCCCTCCTCTCTCCTTTGATAGTGATCGCCATCCTGTGATAAACCGGTTGTAATGAGGTGCTTGCGTAATATATCGGAGGAGTCAATCCTAAATGGATCCCGCCATCGTCATCTACTTCAATATCCATCTCTATTGGCATTTCTACAGTCATTTCGTCCAGATATAGCCTGAATCTCTCAAGCTCATCGGTGAATGAGGTTTCATCTAAATCCGTCAATGCCTTGATGTGCCTGAACATCGGCATAAATGCGGGATCAATGATACCGTCTTCCATATCCTGGATACCGTCTTCCATATCAGATTTCGTCCATATTCAAGGCTTCACATTTATCTGTATAGGGGCAAGGTCAACAGGCCTTAGCTCCACCTTGATATCAAAAATCCTCTCATAGCCCTCTGATTGGATAGGCTCAACCCCACTACCCTCCGCAGAATCGGCATATTCTTCCTCATTTGTGACCCCGTAGAGAGGACGCCTGGTTTTCTCGCCAACAAAATGAATATTTACAGGTTTTGGGTATGGCACCTTCTCTTCCTCAATCGACGTTACCTGCCCAAATTGATTGACTTCCGATATCTTATTGAGCGTGAACTCAAAGAAACCAATATCCGGATACGTCCAGACCATGCCGGTCTCTTCAGTCTTTCCTTTCATCTTTAAAAGAGTGAGAGCCTCTGAGTTGTAATCCCTGCCCAGCTCATCGGTCTTGAAGGCCTCTAGCCTGGCATCATCCAAGGGATCATATGAGCCTGCCAATGATAGCAAATTATTCAGCTCATTTGGAGCGACCTCCAATCCACTCTTCATTCTTCCCTCTATATTCAACTCCCTTTCGGCTTCATCCTCCGGTTGAACCTGCTGTATCTTAGTTTCAACTCTCCCATTGGTGGACTGATCATAACGGTAATATATATAATATTTTGTAGTTAAGCTAACCTGCCATCTTCTCTTCGTCCTTGTCCCACCTTCCCATATCTTGTTCCAGAAAATTCTATATTTTGTCTTATCATCGAGTGGAATGGACTCCCTTATCTTATCGCCTATTCCCTTGTAGATGTAATCGCCGGCAATGAAGATCAGATGCGTGTCCCCACTGCATCTATGCGGTTTACCGCCTGCGTCTATATATCGGGCGGTTACCGAAGTCATTAAATCTCTATTAATTGGCAGGCTTTCGACTTCTGATGGTGCAAGTTCCAGCTCCTGGATTGAGTTGAGAGCGACATCCTTGAGCTTGAAGCTCTTCTCCAGCAATATTTTCCTGGAAACGGCATCCTTAATACATAACTCGGCAATTGCCTTTGCGATCCATGCATCTTTGGCCCCATCTAAGATATTGAGGTGGGCAAGCAACTTTATGCTACCTCTTTTTGAATAGACATATTTTGGTTTACCGTTAACTGTAATTGGATTGTCCTTTTGAAAGATGATAGTTGATATTGGCTTAGCTGTGAGACCAAAAGACATTGGATTTTGCATGCCAGATGGGCTGAGTGGGGATTCTGCAGGCGATGCCGATGCCGCACTCCTGAGGATTTGCTGCAGGAATAGGAAATCCTTCAGTGACTCGCCAAGCAGTCTCTCGATATGTTGCTGATCAGCCATTTTTTTCTGCAATTGCATCTGACCCTGCTGATTGACGGCCTCATTCAATACATTCAATAGCTTCACAGGGCTATCAGCCAATACCTGTAATAGCTGAGGCGCCTGCTGAAGTATGGGTCCAAGGAATGGGATTAGGGCTGCCGCCGCAAACTGTGTCCTGGAAAGCCTGGTCGATATATGTGCATCATTATCCCTTAATATCCTCCTCTGAAATGGGAGGTAATCCTTTGAGTGAGATTGGGATTTTGAGAGGACAGGGGCCGACAGAGCGGATTTGACCTGTGTTGATGGAAGAGCTGCTGAATTCGGAGTTCCAGGAGTCTGGCCTTGCTCCAATGACTCTATAATAGCACTGATAACTCGGACGATATTCTCGTTATTTGTACTTTGACCGCCACCTGCGCCAACAAGATTCGCCAGGGCATTTACCGCAGAAGGTGTTAGAAGCCGCGCTGCTTCTATCAGAGCATCCCAGAACATGGGCGTGCTAAATGCGGCCTCTTTAAAAGAGAAGCTTATAGCTCTGGCTGTATTTAATTTAGATCTGTAAAATCTGCCGTCGATTGCCGGTTGCGATCTATTCGTATCTCTCATATTGGATGTTGAAGTCATTGCTGGCAAGTCCTCGCTTATCAGATTCATCCCCGGAAGAACTCGCACAATCTCAGATACAGCAGGCGATTTCTTCTTTTCATCTTTGAAGCTGAACAACTGCACATAATTTGGCTGACCGCTGAACCTGTCTGCGGGGATGGTAACCGAAAACCTCGACTTAAAGACATTAAAATTTGGTCCTGCGGCGAGGGGCGTTTCATAAACGACATCATCCACCAGCTTCAGCCCCTGCACATTGACAATATTTCTTCCAATTTTCAGCTTGTAAAACTTATTTGTACCTATATCCAACTCAAACTGGGCTCCATTTTCATCGATACCCTCAAAGGTCAGAGTTGCCAGTGCCATCTCGCCTCATTCTTGGCTGATTTCATCTTCCGGGAGATGGTGTAGCTGCCGGCTGAGCAGGAGCGTTTGGCTTTAATGCCGCCACGCCCCCTTCTCCATACATCTGGGCGAAGTTATCGAGCTTGAAGTAGTCTGTCTTGAACTTGATATTGACCTTACCCATCAGTTTAGCAAATAGTTCATCCCTTGCTTCTTTACTAGAGGTGCTGATATTGATGTTTGTGTTGCTAATGGATAAACTTCCACTCGGCCCTCCAAATAAGCTTCCCATTATCCCTCCCCCATATTCCAGCTGTGCAGCAACGGTATTTATATTCTGATTCTGATTGGCTATTTGACTCAACCTGTTGGCCGTAATGCGGAATTCAACAGCGGCTTCTATTTCCCCCTTTTCGACCACGAGGCGTGTCACTCCCATAAGTATCACCTCGCGCAAGGCAGCCCTGTGCTCTTTGGCCATGGCAATTTTCGCTTCCATGATCTTTGCCTTGACTTCATTATCCTCCATGTCAACGGATTCTCCCTCGGGATTAGTCAGAGTCATTTTTTGGGAGCCATCAGCCTCCTTCTCCAGAGATATGTTGAACTGATCTCCTCTTGTCTCGGCGAGGTAGGCAAAGGTGTCATCATCTTTGACTTTCTTAACGAAATCAGCAACACCCTTGGTGGCCTCCCTCATCAGCTTGATATAGGTGTCAGTCTGCTGCTTCATCACGGAGATATTTGCATCAAATACAGCCTTTAGTAGATCTGCAACAAACTTTGGGAAATCGACGGAATCAACAAGATCTTCAAAGGCATTTACCGATTCCTGGAATCCAGGATCGTATCCGCCGAATCCCATTTCTGCACCTGGACCCTTTGCCATAGATTCTGCTAGGCCATATTTCTTGGAAAGCTTTTGCATATTTTCTTCAAGCAAGTTAGAATAAATATCCTTTTGATCGCTCATGGGAAGCGATAGGAACGCTCTATTCCCCGACAGGACAGCCACAGTCTGCTCTCTGGCGAGGCCCTTTATCTCTGAAGTATTAGGCGATTTAGCTGTCATAATAATCCCACTTTGAATTGAATATTATCTAGAAGTTCCAATCATCCTTCTGTTCGATCTCGCCTTCCGGAGTCTTATCTCCTCGGTAGCCGTTCTCGATGCCTGAGGTTCCGTTGTTTAATCTGCTCTCTAACTCATCCCTTCCATTTTCCAGTTCATCGTTTGCAATGATATACGCCTCCACCGCCGAGATAAAATCAAAGAGCTTCTTGTCATCATCGAAGTCGCCCTGATTGTAATTGGCGATGGTCGATATGATCTTATAGCCCAGAACCCCTTTGCTTCTCAATGCAGAAACGTTGGGAACTTCATTCCTTAGCTCTATTAGCACTCTCTCTATTACTTTCCAGAAAGATCTGCCATTGTTTAGAGCAAGCTGTTTGATTAGCTCCTCATTCTTCAGGAATTTTTCTATGACGAAATCAAGCTCCTTATTTATAATCGGGGAGGCAACCTTCGTCATTCCTGAGCAGTGAGTGGACAGATTATATTGAAGATCTTCTAGCGCCTGGCATATGTTTTGGTTTGAAACGTACAATGTAGGATTCTGGCTCGTAGCTATTTTTTCAATGTATCTGGCAGTTTCTGATAGCAGTCTTCCCCATAGTATGTTGAAATCCTTATTTACCGCCATCCCATCAAGGATTTCTCCCCCTCCCACGTTGAACAATTGCTTGTAGAACATCATCCTCTCTTCTGGATGGGTTCTCTTGTATTCTACTTTGTTTGAGTCAGTGAAACTATCCTTGAACACATACAACTGTAGGTCCTTCAGTATATCCTTAGAACTTATATCAACCTGTCCACTTGGCAAATAATACGTGATTATCCTATTTATAACGTTAAATATTTCGAGCTCATCACCAAGGGTCATCACATAATACATCTGGGCAGCACATGCGATATTCTCGCGGAGGATCTCCAGAGAAGCTTTCTCGTCCTCATAAAATTTGACTGAGAAATCACTATCCACGATATTCGGAGTGAGGGCCGAAGAGTAAGTTATGCCACTATTCTTTATCTCATTAAGGGCTATGGGAAGGTAATATCCGGCATTTTCATCGTGGATTTTGATACCGTTGATCTCCGATTGCTTGATGTAGCTTATTAATGCGGGAACATCTTCTTCCTCTATACTTAATTTTTCTTTCCATTTCTTAATAATCTTATGCTGGTCTTCATTGTCGTACAGGCCTTTGATGATTCCAGTGACAGAGGGTGTGAAGGTTTCCGCCGAGAGATCTATGTTGGTGTTTATTAGCTTATCATATACCTTCTTAAGGAACTTAGCATCGCCGTTAGTCTCTAGCTTCGTATCATCTCTTATAGCAAAGGCGACCTTGATCACCAAATAGTTATAAAATAGTTTTATGCCGCCCTCTTCAGTCTCCTTGGATATATAATTGAATATAGCTGAATCGCTCCTCTTGCGCAGATAGTAGAGCGCCCTGCAGAATAAATATGCAAGAATGGGCTTCTCGGAGAGGAGCTTGCTCGCATTATAGCTTAATTTGATGTCATTGATCTTTTGTCCCACGTCATCGAAAAGGCCCGTATCCCCTCTTAAATCGATCAGATCTAAGAAACTAAATCCATCGCTCGGATATTGAGCGTTTCCCAGCACGGTTATTAGGCCGTCTGGCCAATCTATACTCTGATCGGAATCTATCGATTTCTTGTCGCAGACCCCGATATCCATCTTCAGGAGATCCTCTAAATATATCTTATCTCCAGCCTTCGTTTCAATCCAAAAGGTCTCTTTGCAGGTCTCTTCACTATCTGTTTTCAGATATTTTCCGGAGAGAAGCTTATTAAGGGCTACTATTTCTTCATTCACATAAGAATCCAGTCGAGAGTAAAAGCCTCTTACACTCAATACTGGCCTTGTAAACCTAAATTCAGTACCTCTGATGGTTTGCATGTTCTTCCTCCTAACTTTATGTTAACATCAAAATCCCTGTAGCCTGCACTATTTCAATGAAAAAAGATTTATATTTTTCAACAATGTTAAATATTCAATATTCAAGTAATATATCATCTTATGTTGCTATAGAAATATATACAGTGGATGCGCATAATGTATTTCCAGTGCCCTGGCATGGTTTTACCAAATATCAGATACGTCAAGAGGATCGTTCCCGCCCATTCAGATTAAATCAATCCCTTTTCTTCTGGAGACAAATCCGTATCGTGGGGTGTATCTGCCCATTTCAGAGAAAAGAATTTCACGAAATCTAAACTTTAGTGGCCAAGTTTTTTAAATGCTTTAATCAATATCCCTATATCAGACAGCCTACCTTTAAATTTGAGACGATCGACTTCGATTAGGAATATACTTCTATTTCTCTATAATCCGATCCCTTGAACCCCCCAAAACGCATGGCTAAGCTTTTTTGCTCTACTTGTATGAATGTCTCTTGGGCAGCTTACCATCTATAAAATCAAGAAGATCAATCCGCAACCTCTGTGGGCTATGGTCGATATCGAGAGATTCGAAGAGGTTTTTCTAGCATTTAGAGGTACGTCCCTTGACGAACTCAACACGTTCACAGAAAATCATTAAAACACTCTAAAGACTGGAAGTCCAAAAGCCAAGCTATTTTAGGAGTATCATCGCACAGGCGCTCGCTCCAGAAATTAACTTCTCTGTCCTATCTTACTGGTTTAATCATAATTCATATATATCTCTGCTGGATAACGAATATATATAGAACTGCAAATAATTGTTTGCTAAAGTTAAATCTTGAGCAAAGAAGGTTTACAAATATGGAAAGATCCAAGGCTTAAAGGATATAATCATAAATTAAATGGTATAATTTCAAAAGCAAACTTAAGGTTATGCTGGATAAAGCTTGCCTGTAAATCTGAGTTGGGTGGCAATCTGCTTCGCGATCGTCAGGGGATATTTGAAGGTCTGCCTCTTACCATTGTTCTCTTGGATTTGATCTTGAATTCCAATTTTTTAAATTTATATTTTTGTATTTCCGTAACCAGATCTTCGCTTCTTTTCGCGCATCAGGTTCGCATGCGAATCTTCGGCCATTGAGTTTCTTAAGGGAAAACAGCCCAAGAACCGTATAAATTGACCGGTGCCTTAAACGATCTCCCTCTCTATCATCTCCGCCGAGACCGCCGTCCCCCGGCAGGTGTGCATGTTTATGGAGAGCAGCAGCCCCACCACCCTCCCCTCCTGCACTAGAGCTGATCCGCTATCCCCGGGTCCGGGGAGGTCTCCCGGAGGCAGGATGACATAGACGATCGACCAGGAGGAATCGGATACCCGGCAGTTTATGGAATGGCGGGCGTTCACAAGCTCTGCCCCTCCCGGATGGGGTTTGCCCAGAATTGTCCTCTGGCAGGGAGTGGGAATGGGAAAAAAGGCCAGATCGGCGTCATCCGGAATATAGGAGACCCGGCAGGTGATCCCACCTAATCTCAGTTCCCGCGTACCCGCCTGAAGAAAAATATGGGCCGGAGCAACGCCGGCAAAGCCGCCGCGCCAGGGAATGATCGCCCCGACCACGCCACCGGAGCGGCCGGCGATGAACTGGTCGCCTGATCTGATCACGTTTTTGGGGATTTTAATTGGAGATCCAATTGCACTCGAACTGCTCAATACCTCAAATGTACTGCTGAATGAGCCCCTCAGGCTCGGCCATGTGGTTCCTCTCTTTGAGCAGGATCTTGGCTGCCGCCCGCTCAAAATCGCTCTGATAGACGGTGGTCCTCTCCTCCCGGATGGCATACATGCCCGCCTCGGTGGAGAGCGCCTTGAGGTCTGCTCCGCTTGAGCCCTCGGAGAGATCGGCTATCAGCCGCAGTTTAACATCCCGGTCCAGGTTCATACCCTTAGTGTGGATCTTGAGAATCGACTCCCTGGCCTCCTTACTGGGCAAGGGGATCTCAATGACCCTATCAAAACGCCCTGGCCGGAGCAGAGCAGGGTCGAGCATATCCAGACGGTTGGTGGCAGCGATCAATTTGACCTCGCCGCGGGGATCAAAGCCGTCCATCTCCGCCAAGATCTGCATCAGAGTCCTTTGGACCTCGCGATCTCCGCTGGTGGCTCCATCCATGCGCCGGGCACCGATGGCATCCAGCTCATCAATGAAAATGATCGCCGGGGACTTGCTCTTGGCCAGCTCGAACAGCTCGCGAACCAGGCGCGCCCCTTCGCCGATGTACTTTTGCACGAACTCCGAGCCCACCACCCGCATGAATGTGGCCTCTGTGCTCTGAGCAACTGCCTTCGCCAGGATGGTCTTGCCCGTGCCCGGCGGCCCGTGCAGCAGCACTCCCTTGGGCGGCTCGATTCCCACCGAGGTGAACAGGTCCGGCCTCTTAAGGGGAAGCTCCACAATCTCCCTGATCTCGGAGATCTGAGTGTCCAGCCCTCCGATCTGAGAGAACTGCACATTCGGAGCCTCCTCGATCTCCATGCCGAATACCGCCGGATCGCGAGGAGTGGGCAGGACGCACATCACTGCAAAAGACTGCTGGTTTAAGCCCACCTGCGCCCCGACCTTTATCTCTTCCTCAATAAATTGAGATAGACTGACAACGAATCTGGGGCCAGTGCTGCTCTTGACGATCACCCGGTTCTCATCCAGAACATCGGCTATGGTTCCCACGATCATCGGACCGACACGCAAGCGCTCCAGCTCGCTTCTGAGCTTCCGGGCCTCACGCTCGAACTTGAGCTTCTGGTTCTCTATTAGCCTCTTCTCGCCTTCCACGCGGTCCTTTTGCTCACGCAGCGCCAGGTTGCGTTCTTCCAGCTGGCGCATCCGGTCCAGGATGTAGCGCGAGAAATCCGCGCCGGCTCCTGACTCATTCATGCCTTCTCCACTATCCATAATTACAAAGGTTATTAAACTTTGACCCGTA
>JAXDAR010000228.1:0-30874 GCA_034679645.1 Methanothrix sp.
AATTCAGCATTTCTCCTTTGCCATTCCCTGATCTCCTCTCCCAGCACCTTATCTTCTGCCAGCTCAATTAAGCGGCTCTTTGAGATATTTTGCAGGATGAGATAGGGATTTTTGGTCTTCTCCCAGGCCTCCGGGTCCAGCAGTTCCCATACCCTGTCCGTTGTCTGCCGGACGGTCCAGCGCAGGTCCAAGGCCAGATCGGCCAATACCTCCAGTCCGGGGGGCAAATCCAGGTTAGTTTGGCTTATCACTTAATCCACCTCCAACTCCAATTGGGCTGCATACCCTGCTATCATGTATTGCGCCAGTATTCGCTTATTCATTTCCCGCCCGGCTTGAGGGCGCTTACCATTATGCTGCGTATCGATCCCTCAAGCTTCTTCCTGTCCTTTACCGATCCCTCCAGGCTGAGGGATATCGCCCGGCCGGTGGGATCGTTGAGCATGCAGTCCAGCGGGAAAGGGCTTTCTCCAATCACCGTCACCTCAACAAATCCCGCATCTCTGATGGCCTGCAGGTATCCCTCCCTGCTCGATGCCCCGGCTACGCATCCCACATAGGCCTGGATGGACTGCAGTACAAAATCCGGGAGTCTGGAATCAAGGATGATGTCCGAGACCATCAGCTTTCCTCCCGGCTTCAGGACCCTGAATGCCTCCCGGAAAGCCCGCTTCTTGTCCGGCACCAGGTTGATCGCGCAGTTGGAGATGACCGTATCGACCGAGCCGCTCGCCACCGGGAGGGATTCGATCTCCCCCACCCTGAAATCCAGATTATCTGGGCCTCCCAGGCGGTGGTGCTCCAGAGCGTTCTCCTTTGCCCTTTCTACCATCCGGGAGGTCATATCCACTCCGATGACTGATCCCTTCGGTCCGACGATCCTGGAGGCGATAAAAGAGTCCAGCCCGGAGCCCGATCCCAGATCCAACACCACATCCCCTTTCTTTAGAGAGGCAGAGGCTACTGGATTGCCGCAGCCGAGCCCCAGGTTGGAGCCAGCGGGCACTTCCTCCAACTCCCGCTGTTGATAGCCTATTTTCCTTGCGATCTGGACTGAATTTGCCGTCTTTGTGCATCGGCAGGCAGAGCAGCAGGAGGAAGGATCATCTGCTACCTGAGAGTAGCGCTCTCTTAGTGCCATTTTGAGCTCTTCGTCTCCTTTTCTCGTGCTCTCACCTCTCAATAATGAAAAATATTTATTAGACCTGTGTATCATCATTAATATATGAATTACACCGTATGATCTGATGAATAGATGAAACTTTTTGAGATAAAGATAAATTGAGGATGAGAAAGATGAAACGAGCCCGGTCCAGCCAGGAAAAGAAGCGAAACCTGTTCGAGAGTCTGGCCATAGCCCTCATATCCCTGATATTTCAGGCGAGCGTTCTGGCCCTCATGAGCATATTTCTTCCCGGACTTGATGTTCAGAGCCTGGAAGGGGCAGTGTTCTTCGTCCTGGTTCTCGGCCTGGCAAACAGCTTTCTTATATTTCCTCTGATCCATCTCTCCATTCGCTTGCATCCCCTGCTCTTTCCCCTTCTGCTCTTCGGCATGAACGGCATACTGGTACTGCTTGCAGATTCGATCTTCCCTGATATCTCCATCGCCTCCATCTGGACAGCAATTCTGGTCTCATTTGTAGTCTCCGCCACGGGAATGATCGTCGGTGCAGCCTTTGCTGTGGACGACTCCCGAAGCTACCAGCGCTTTGTGATCAGGCCTCTGATGGAGCGCTACGGCGGCGGTAGGAAAGAATCAGTCCCGGGAGTGGTATTCCTGGAGATAGACGGTCTTTCAGAAGAAATCCTGCACGAGGCAATTTCTGAAGGCTATATGCCCACGGTAAAGAGCTGGCTGGAGAGCGGCAGCCACAAGCTGACCGGCTGGGCCACGGACCTATCTTGCCAGACCGGCGGATCCCAGCCGGGAATACTGCATGGCAACAACTTCAATATCCCCGCGTTTCGCTGGTATGAAAAAGGCTCGCAGCAGCTCTATTCCTCTGACTGGCCCGGCAACGTCTCAGAGGTCGAACATAGGGTCTCAGATGGCAGGGGACTCCTGGCGAACAATGGCAGCAGCAGGGCAAACATGTATTCAGGGGATGCGGCTGAAAGCCTTCTGACCGTCAGCACCATCGGGGCGGGAAAGCGCAATACTCTGGAGTACTTCCTCTTTTTTGCCAACCCTTTTATGCTGGCCAGGACAGCGGGGATATTCATCTCTCACCTGGTGGAAGAGGTGTTTGCGGCCTTTGTTCAACTAGCAAAAAGAGAGAGGCCTCGCATCAATCGCTTCGGGTATTATCCATTCATCCGTGCTCTTGCCACTGCAGTCCTGCGGGAGCTGGCTGTATTCGCCCTGGCCGGGGATATGATCCGCTCCCTTCCTGCCATGTATGCAACCTTCGTCGGCTATGATGAGGTAGCCCATCACTCCGGTGTGGCCCGCAAAGATGCCCTGCGCGTCCTGAAGGGCCTGGATAAGATGTTCGAGTGGCTGGAGGGCCTGAGCGAGATAACGAACAGGCCTTACAGATTCGTCGTACTCTCTGACCACGGCCAGAGCAATGGCGCCACCTTTCGGCAGAGAACCGGAAAAACCCTGGAAGAGGTGGTAGGGGATCTGGTGGAGCTGAAGACATTCTCTCCTCCTTCAGAGGATGAGACCTGGCTGAGGGCCAATTCTCTGCTCACTGATATCTCCCGCCAGGATAGCCGCAGCGGCCGGCTGGTCGGCCGGGTTTTCAAAGGGAAGACAACGCATGGTGGGGTGGCGCTGGGTCCACGGGTGAAGGGACTGGAGGATGAGGATGGAGATGACATAAATCGGGAAACAAGCAAGGGAATGGGCAGGGGAATCGACAAAGCCATCGTCTTAGCATCCGGGAACCTGGGACTGATTTATTTCGCCGCCTCAAAGGAGCGCATGACTGGAGAGGAGATCGACCAAAGATACCCTCACCTGATTCCAGGTCTCCTGCAATATCCCCAGATCGGATTTGTGATGGTTCGTTCTGCCGTCCAGGGACCTCTGGTCATGGGAGCAAAAGGCGTCTACTACCTGTGGGACGGCCGGGTACAGGGAGAAAATCCTCTGGAGAACTATGGAGAGCTGGCCTCAGGGCAGCTTATCTATGAGGACAGCTTTACCAACTGTCCGGATATCCTAGTCAACAGCTTCTACAGCCAGAAGACGGATGAGGTGGCGGCTTTCGAGGAGCTGGTGGGATCTCATGGAGGGTTGGGTGGCAGCCAGACCAAAGGTATTCTCATCTATCCCGCGGACCTGCCGCTGAGTGGAGAGCCGATCGTGGGGGCCAGCTCTCTGCACAGAGCGATAAAACAATGGGTACCTGCGAAATGAATCATAGATGAGCTCGCAGTCCCGGCTTTGCAGTAAATCCAGATGATCTAATTGTTCAATGGATATGATTGTACTGCCAAAAGTTATATATAAGAACTGTGCATAGGCATTAATAGCTATAGATCTTAAGACACTGAAGAGGTTTGGTATCCTTCCAATGCCATAAAATTCTCACCTATCAGCAAATTTGCTTTTTGGAAGGAAATACTCTTGGATCCCATCTGTTTAGCCCTAAAAGACACTCGAAACACTGGAGGAAAGGACAATGGAAGAAGAAAAATATATTATTCTGCGCAGCAGGGAGATATCGGCACCAACACCAGGAGACATAGGAAAGGCACGCCGGAGAGAAATGTTCCCCCGGGAGGTTACCGCTTCAATCGTCAAGCTGGAGGAGGCTGAACTCACCAAGCGGGAACGCAATGATCTGCGGCGCGATCCCAGTACACTTGCCATCGCCAGGCCTATGCCGATGAAGTTGATTGTACCGGTTAGCCGTGCTCTTGCAGCAGCACCGGCAAAACAATGGGGACTGGACGCAGTACGCGCATCGGAATCCCCATTTGACGGTACAGGTGTCACCGTGGCGGTCCTGGATACTGGAATTGATCCAAATCATCCGGCATTTAAGGGCGTGAACCTGGTTCAGCAGAACTTCACCACCGAAGGCGGTAACGACATTCATGGTCATGGCACACATTGTGCAGGCACTATCTTTGGCAGGGATGTCGATGGCGTAAGAATCGGTATCGCTCGAAATATTAAGCGCGCCCTCATTGGCAAGGTTTTAGGAGAAGGAGGCGGCTCCTCAGCCACCCTGGCCAAAGCTATTCAGTGGGCACTCCAGGAAGGCGCTAATGTCATTTCCATGTCCCTGGGAATTGATTTTCCCGGCTACGTGGACTGGCTGGTGAAAAAGGAACGGATGGATATCAATCCGGCAACATCCCTGGCCCTGGAAGAGTACCGTGCCAATGTCAATCTTTTCACTGAGCTGGCCAATTTTGTGGCAGCATACGGTGCTTTTGGAGATGGTGCGATCATCGTTGCCGCCAGCGGTAACGAAAGCGAACGACCCCGCTATGAGATCTCTGTCGCTCCCCCTGCTGCCGGCACAGGCATCATTGCCGTTGGGGCACTGGGCAAATCCAACCAGGGTTATGCTATTGCCAATTTTTCCAATAACCAGGCGGATATTGCTGCTCCCGGCGTTGATATCCTTTCAGCGGATGCAGGCACGACTGGCCTTGTCAGCATGAGTGGAACCAGTATGGCCACCCCTCACGCTGCGGGCATTGCTGCACTGTGGGCACAACGCCAATTGAAGATGACCGGGAGGATAGATAACCTGAGCCTGATGGCGCAGCTCGTTGGCA
Source organism: Methanothrix sp. (assembly GCA_034679645.1). Taxonomy (GTDB): domain Archaea; phylum Halobacteriota; class Methanosarcinia; order Methanotrichales; family Methanotrichaceae; genus Methanothrix. The sequence goes on from JAXDAR010000228.1 coordinate 4,746, forward strand.
GCGGCACCTATGATCCTCTCGCTCCAAAGAGCGAAGAGGATGACGTGGGCACCGGGATCATTCAGGCACCATTAAGGTAAATGAACTCTCGAACTCCAAATAAAAAAGAGGCAGCAAAAAGGTGTGGGTCGGAGTCTATTCTCCGGTCCCTTTTCCTCTTTCATTTTTCTTCTGCAAACTCTCTTTCCCGCTCCCTCCAGCGTCGAGCGCCGATCAGATCGTTGAACTCCGACCAGTTTATCCCCAGCTCGCCCACCTTTTGCAAATCCCAGTCCTTCAATGCCTGCAGGGCGCTGGACATGGCCCTGACTGCCGGATAGAGGCAGACCATGGGAATGGACAGATACTTGACGCCGATGGCCTCCAGCTCGACTATGGAAAATGGCGGCGTTTTGCCTCCGGGGATCAGGTTAAATGCCAGAGGTATCCGGACCTTTTTGACCAGATCCTCCACCTCCTCCATGGATTGGGGGCACTCCACATAGACATAATCCGCTCCGGCACTGGCATAGGCAACCGCCCTTTCTATGGTCTTATCGAAACCTTCAATCGCCCTGGCATCAGTTCGGGCGCCAATGACCAGATCAGAGCCCTCCTCCTCTCTCGCCCTGATCGCTGCCCTGATCTTGGAAGCCATCTCCTCCTTTGAGATTATGCTCTTGCCGCTCATATGGCCGCAGCGTTTGGGCCAGGTCTGATCCTCGATTCTTATTCCTGCCGCATCGATCCAGATGTAGTTTTTCGCCGTCCAGTAGGCATTGAGAGCATTTCCATATCCTGTGTCGGCATCGATGTCCACCGGAATTGAAACACAGTTGCAGATGTTTCTCGCCCTCTCCAACAGCTCCCCAAAGCTGATCAATCCCAGGTCAGGCTGGCCTATCGCCGATGCGGAAATGGCATATCCCGATGTCCCCACCAGCCGGAATCCTGCCTTCTCAATCAGGATGGCAGAGAGGGCATCATAGCCGCATGGCCGCAGCAAGAGGCCCGAACTCTCCAGCAGTTGTCTGAATGTCTTCGATCTCGATTTGACCATAACAATAACTCCATCCAAAAGCTTTTGATTATTATTTATTATTATTTATGCTCTGTTTCCCTCACATGAAGGCTGGGAATGACAAATGGAGTATAAACCAGGCCCAGAGGGTTATATTCTTTGAGCAGCTTCAGCCTGGCCATTCTTATGGCATCTCCAATCGATCTTCCGTCCTTCAGAAAATCTCCCAGACACTCCTCGGCAAAGCTGCATGCCAGCGGCTCGAAGATGGTGGTCTCAGTTCCAATTACTCCTGCGCTGCCCGCGCTGACGAAGCTGGCAACCAGATTGATTGCCATTTCCGGGTCCAGGGCAGTAGTGTGGCAGCCATTGATGAAAACCAGAGGTTGAGGTCCGACCCAGGTGACTCTATAAGCTCGCAGATTCGACCCATCAATGAAATCGCTGCCCTTTCCGTCACCCACCTGAAGATAGGGGACACTGTTGGCCGTCACTCCGCCGTGACAGTAAAAATAAACAAGATGTGATTTCGGTCTCTTGAGGTTCTCAAGAATCTCCTGGCGTTTCTCTGAATAATGCCAGCCTGCGTCGGTCCTTATCTCTCGCAGCGTCCTCATATGCTCGTCGAGGCGATCGAGGTTGGTGGCCGCACCCACCACTATCTGCGGACTCTCATCCATGACTATCTCCAAGGGCACATCCATTCCCTCGGGTAGGGATGTCGGAAATCCCAGGCTATGCCTGAAGCCCCAAAATCCGCTTGGGCAGACGTAGCCATCCGGATTGCCGTTTGCATCTCCCCTGGAGTGGGGACACTGGCCGTTAAAGCAGGCCGCCTGGTGCAGAGGCATGCTGCTCTGAAGGGCAGCCACAAATGCCTCGCAGAGCTTATGCCCATCAGCCTGGGTATCAAAGGGATAATCGTAGAATAAAGCCGCCGGAAGGATCTGGGTGGGCGAGTCTCTGATAGCGACCTGCACCATGCCGGGATTCAGCATCAGCCGTGCCAGCTCAGAGGTCTTGCTCCGGCTCCTGGTGAACTTATCGATTATACCATCATAGAGCATGTACCCTCTTCTGGCCAGGGATATCAGGTCCTCTTTCAGCCTCTTGAGATCCAGGTCCGGATCGCTTAAGCGATTTGCATAACGATAGGTGAAACCTGCATTCTCTTTCCAGGCTATTTCTTCCCCCCAGGAGGCCTTCCACAGGCCTTTTCTGGCATTCTCGATCGGCAGCTTCAGCTCGGTTGCCGGTATCACGGCGCTGTTCTTGAAGAGATCATCTCCCTCCCCACCCAGAAAGCTGAGGGTATGGGTGCCATCGCCATTGCTGTTCAGGAGAATGCTGAGGCGGTGGGGTGCAAGGCCCTGCAGATGCTCTGTCCACAGGGTGTGGCTGAGGGCGTAGTCGATCACCGACTGCAAAGCTCCCTCCCTGGGTAGGCCATCTCTTGCCACAACCGCACTGACCAGCCTGGATTGAATGAGGATCTGCTGGTAGTAGATATTGCAGCGCAGCCGGAATGTACCCTCCTTTCCCGGAGCTCTGACCGGGAAGAGCAGGCGTGGAACGAGGAGATCGCCCTCCGATACTTCTATACCCTCCAGAGCCTGCTGGGGCTGGCGTAATACAACTGCAGTTCCATCCTCCTTCAGCTCCAGCTCTCCTACATCCGCTTCGGGAGAGATCACGATCTCTTCATCGAAGGGGAAGATGGCCACCACCAGCCTGGCTTTCGGCGGTATATAATCAGGAATTGCAGTAGGGGTGGTTTCTATGGAGTGCATGGTCGGCAGGCCGATATCCAGCCAGAAATAATAAGGCCGTCCCGGCTTCAGGGGAGAGGTGGGATCCAGGGGAGCATCACTCTGTGAGGAAGGGGCAAAGCCGGTGTTGACAGTGCGGGTCTGCAGGCGAGTCAGGGCCTCCCTGGCCAGATCGCTCCTCTCCTCATCGCCTAATTCTGCCAGGTGTGCAATCTGTTCGTTCAGAGATTTCTCGTTTTCAGCGCTATCTGAAAGGGAGATAGGTGGATTTGATCCAGATTCTTCCTTTATTTTCTTGAAAATGCGCTCCTTTCTCTGCTTCCCTTCTGCGCCAGGATGTTTTGCATCGCCACCCTTAGAGATACCCTTGGATGGTGGCTCCCATTCTCCGGTGTCTGCAGATTGCACGGAGAGATCATTTTCCTGATAATCCGACCAGTATGCCTCTTTGGTGAGAGAATCCGAATCATCTGGGCTGGAAGAAGAAATCTGTGCCTCCACCAAAAGGCGATCCCTACCGTATGTGAGCGGCAGTATCTTCTCCAGCAACAGAATCTTTTTCGGCCCGGGTGAAATCTCATTTGCTGCATTCAGGGCTGCATCCACCAGCGCCTTTCTCCTGTTCTCAGAAAGCCTGGCTGATCCTGCCAGAGATATGAGTATCAGAGAACGTTGGAAAGGATCTCGGAGAGCATTGGCGATTGATATTGCTCTGGAAAGAAGAGGCTCTGCCAAAAAAGGTGCCAGGTGAACCAGAACCTCTGGGCCTGGTCCCCTGTCGCCGAAGACTGATTCTTTGATATCCTGCATCGGCCGATCAGTCATATTTTTATCCCATCCGCTATCCTGTCGGTTAACTCGATCAACTTATCAGCAGTTTAATTGTCCTCAGACTCAGTCCTGCGGGCCATGATCTCCGCTGCCACCTTCAGCTCCCATCGGCCTTATGGTCTCAGCAGTGCCTGGTGGAATTACGAAGTCTTCTGCAGGTTTTTTGCGCCGTCCGTCCAGGAACCAGTCGTTATTGAAGTTGTTCGATCTGGATACCATCCAGATCAGGGACAGGAAGTAGGAGAAAAAGCCAATGGCAAGGCCAATACCATAAGCCCCAAAGAGGCCACCTTCCCTATCGAATAGGGCTAAAATAGCGCTTCCCCCTATGACCCCTATCAAAGCTGCCAGGTCCCCTAATTGAACATCGCCCTTACGATAGCGATTTATCATGTACACATACCACCCTATGATGGTGCCAAACAGCAGCGCGCCTATCAACTGGATTATTTGAATTATCGATTCATCTATCATTATCTGACCTCCTTTCCGGCCAGTTTCCCGACGGTCCAAACCGATTCTTCAGCTCCTGCTTCCAGGCAAGATGAAGATAAAGAGTCAGTCCTGCTGCACCTAGAAAGAGTTGGAGGGCCCACGTGTCGGCAAGGGCAGCTATCCCCAAAGATATTATTAGAGTTGCTGCACCCGCTGCCAGTGCATCCAGAAGCGGACGGGAGATGCTTCCCCCAATGCCTCCGATCCACCAACCCCACACCAGGCCTATGCCCATGTATCCAAGTGATGAAATCGGCATTAAAACCCTCTCGATCTTGTATGTATCTTGTATGTATTTATCTATATTCTAAATGATACATTATATAGCTGAAGACTGCCAGTCCAATTTGCCAGTCGGTTACTATTATATCGGTCATCTGAGTATAAATAACTATCTTAATATTCAATCTGGAATCAATCATAAGCTGAATAGTCCACTCTGATCAAGATACTTCGCACTCGATCCTTCCATCAGAGGATAAGGCCCTGCATCAATGGCTATGATATGGTGCGAGAGGTTCAGAGGGCCAGGGATCATCTGCCATGAGGCCTGAAGGCAGCAATTTAGTCATATACCCAATTGTATCTTATTCGTACGTTTTATTATGTAAAAATGGTTTATAGATATTGTTTTTCAGCAAAAGTACTTAACCTTATACGCAGTATTTGATCTCCATGGAAAGACTGACTGCGGTCATGGAAAAGCTTGCCCGCCCCCAGAGACTCCCCGTGGGTAGAAATCTCAGCCAGGGAGATCTTGCGGCCCTGGAGTTGGAGACGGCAAAGGAGATCCTGGCCGAGGTCTTCAGGATAAGGATATCGGAGGTGGATGAGATGATCCTCTCTCGCCTGGATGAATCCACCATCCACCCGGACCGAATGGTGGAAGAGGGACTCTGGCCGCGGGAGTTCCGGTTGGACGGCTCCTTCGAGGTGGAGCGGACGGATTGATCATCATTCTTGGAGGATTGTGAGATATATTTCCGATCCGAATGGGACGATCCCAAGGATGAGGACGAGGACGAGTTCGAATGCGACCATTTCATCGAGCTGGAATCCCAGATGGACGAATCCTCATAAGCCTTTTATACGAGAAGCATAACCTCACTTTGGCTCATTGGATAAATCGCCCCACAACGTGTTGAGCGGGCGGCGTCGGGCTGTGACCCGGGGCTGATCCAGAGGAATAAAGTTCCCTGGAGGACTAACTTGGCAAAACCAACTGCAGGAAAAGAAAAGCCTAAGAAGGCTGAAGAGAAGCCTAAGAAGAGCGCTGATGAAGAGCTCAGGCATATAGTTCGCATTTTGAATACCGATCTGGCTGGCAAAAGGCAGGTCCACATGGCCCTTACGGGCATCAAGGGTGTGGGCCGCAGATGCGCCAAGATCTTCACCGAGAGAGCAGGAGTAGATCCCCATGCCACCCTCGGCCTGCTTCCCGATGCAGAGATCGATAAGCTGAAGAAGGTCGTGGAAGAGGATGCCACCAGCATCCTGCCCGTCTGGATGGTCAACCGGCGCGGCGATATAGAGACCGGCAAAGATATCCATATCATGGGCATGGACCTGAATATGACCTTCCGCGAGGATCTTGATCTCATGAAGAAGATGAGGAGCTATAAGGGACTCAGACATGAGCGGGGTCTCCGGGTTAGAGGCCAGAGGACCAGGTCCACCGGACGCACTGGCGCAATCGTAGGCGTGAGCAGAAAGAGAGAAGGAGCACCAGCCGCAGCACCAGCTGCCAAGGAATAAGGAGAAGGTGGTAAGAGATGGGATATCCAGGCAAGAGTCGAAAGATGTATGCCAGGCCACGCACTCCCTGGCAGGCGGAGAGGATCGCGGGAGAGGTGGAAGTCGTCAAGGCCTACGGACTGCGAAATAAGAGGGAGTTGTGGAAGGCTCAGGCCGTCTTAAAGAAGTACAGACAGGCGAGCAGAAAGCTCCTGGCAGCGGTCTCACTGGGAGAGGAGCCTCCTCAGGCTCAGGCCATTCTCAATCGCCTCAAGAAGCTGGGAATGCTCAAAGAGGAGGGAGATCTGGACGCCATCCTATCCATGAAGGTCAACGACGTTCTGGAGAGAAGGCTGCAGACCCAGGTCTACCGCCAGGGACTGGCCAATTCACTGAAGCAGGCCAGGCAATTCATCGTCCACGGCCACATCCAGGTATCCGGGAGGAGAGTGGATGTTCCCGGCTACCTCGTGCCCAGAGGCGAGGAGATGAGCATTGACTATTACATGGGCTCTCCCATGGCCAATGAGGGTCATCCGGAGAGGGCATCCAGAACACCCAGGGTGGAAGGATAAATGGCAGAAGGAAAGTGGGGCATTGCCCATATATTCTCGTCCTTTAACAACACGATCATCACCATCACCGACCAGACCGGAGCGGAGACTTTAGCCAAGATCTCGGGCGGAATGGTGGTCAAGGCAGCCAGGGACGAGAGTTCTCCCTACACAGCCATGCAGATGGCCATGCAGGTCGCTGACGCTGTGAAGGACAAGGGAATCGTCGGAGTGCACGTCAAGGTACGGGCTCCAGGCGGGAATCGGCAGAGGTCTCCAGGACCGGGCGCTCAGGCGGCCATCAGGGCTCTGGCGCGAGCGGGCCTGCGGATCGGCAGAATAGAAGATGCGACCCCCATACCTCACGATGGGACCAAGCCCAGAGGAGGAAAGAGGGGTCGAAGGGTGTAAAGCTTGAACTTCGAGTTGCTTGAGCTGAGGGAGGACCGGATCCGGTACCTCCTCAGCGGCGTTTCCGCCGCTTTCGCCAATGGCATTCGCCGGGCCTCGATGAGCGAGGTCCCCATACTGGCCATAGATGAGATCAACCTTTACGACAATACCTCTGTTCTCTTCGATGAGCAGGTGGGCTTGCGTATCGGGGAGGTCCCCCTGGTGGCAGACGATCTGAATCTCTTCTCCCAGCCGGAGGATTGTCAGTGCGGTGGGACGGGCTGTCCCGGTTGCCGGGTGGATTTCATGCTCTCCAAGGAGGGCCCAGGCACGGTATACTCTGAGGACATTCAGTTCACCGATCCCGGGGTCAGGCCGGCCTTCGAGAGGATACCTCTGGTGGTCCTGGGCGAAGGAGAGAAGCTGGTGATGGAGGGCTATGCCACCCTGCGAGTGGGCAAAGAGCACTCCAAGTGGCAGGCAGGAACTTTATGCGGCTACAAGAATCTGCCCAGCATAACCATCAACGAAGCCTGCGACGGATGCGGATTGTGCGTTGAGGTCTGTCCTCGCAATATCCTGGTAATAGAACAGGACAGAGCGAAAGCTACAAATATACTTGAATGCTCTTTGTGCAAGCTCTGCGTTGATGCCTGTGAGGCCGCAGCCATTGATCTTGAGCCCATAGGGGATTCCTTTGTGGTCTCCATCGAGGGCAGCGGGTCGGTTCCCGCCAGGGATCTGGTGGCGAGAGCTGCAGACGAGATCAAGAAGAGAGCTCTTGACTTAAACGCCAAGCTAGCAGAGCTATCTTAGAGCTTAGAGCTGGGATCGGCTAAGATAAAGGCCGGTCTATAACCCATATTTGCGAGCGGGGGTTTCCAAGCCAGGTCAAAGGAGCAGGGTTGAGGGCCCTGTCGCGCAGGCGTTCGCGGGTTCGAATCCCGTCCCCCGCATAAAATCCTTTTTTTTGATGTTGATTTCTCTAATAATGGGAATTGTTATCTGGTGAAGAAATGACGTTGATATCTGAATACTTTGATGGTGTTTTCGAGGGGTGGCCTGAAAGGCTAGTGCCTGATGGGCTCACTCAAGGCAAAAGAGCTTAAGGCTCTCAAGACTGAGATTCTAAGATAAAGTTATATCTTCCGACGTTGCATGAACTTCTAATATGTTCTGCGAATACATCCAGGCTGCTATCTCTAAGGCGGTCTATGTGGCCATAGAAGACTGGATTGCGTTTAGTCTACGATTTAATCTGCCTATCCCGATTATTGAAGGGCAGACCATTAGAGCACCAGTCGAGGCATGAGCTCTTCAAAGTTAGGCCCGGTTTCATGGAATGAGCTCATAAGAAAGTTGCATGCCCTCGGATTCGAAGGCCCTTATACTGGCAGAGGACCACATCCCATAAATGAGGAAAGGAACGACTAGAATAATGGTGCCAAATCCACATCGGTCTGATGTTAGGTTAGCGTCGATCTGATAAAGAAAATTCTCAGGCAGGGCGAGATCAGCAGGGAAGAATGGCTTATTGCCTAGCCGGAGTACTGATTGCTGGCCCCTGATTCGCTAATACTCTTCATATTTAATTCAGCATGTTCTTACTGGGCGCCCGCGCATCAGCCCGCCCCCTCCCGTACCAATATCCGGGGTGCCGGACGCCGGGCAGGCTCGGATACCTGGTGGCAGTCGGTTGAACAGGATGGATAAGCATTTGCCCCTCCGGCTTACTCTATCTGGATGCTCTTGAATCAGCCTAAGAATGAAGAGCAAAGTGGGATAGTATGTTTCCTGCGGACGCGGGGTAATTGGAGCTTGGCGGCCTGGACGGCCAAAAGAGCGCCAGGCCAGTTACTGGACTACCAGAAGAAGGCACATGATATCGATTGCAAATAGCGACTTTTAACCATAAACGGCAAAATCGCTGAACGTACAGTATTTCCCGAGGACATGCCGCGGGCCCACGGCCAAAAGGGCTCTGAGATCGCAGGGGGGCTTGCATAAAGAGTCTAGAGCATGGATTTCCAAGCCAGGTCAAAGGAGCAGGGTTGAGGGCCCTGTCACGCAGGTGTTCGCGGGTTCGAATCCCGTCCCCCGAAAAGCCAATCCAATTCTTATTCTCGCCCATGGGTTTGAGGCAATAATAACTTTTAAGATCTTGATCTACAGGTGGCTGATTAAGAAAGGGTGGTAAACATGCCTGTAAAACCATCATATGACTCCAAATCCCTTATTCGGGCTTATAACTGCCATGTCAAGATAACTTCTACACCAAGGGATTTCTACAATGAAGTTGCCAGGCACTACAACACCCCGCGCCCTTCGTTTCAACAGTTACTCAGCTATGGGCGGCATCATTTTACCAACTATGAGCAGCTATGCAGGCAATTGCATGATGATAATATGGCAGTCTCACAACTCAGAGAGAAGGCGAATGATATCTTGCTGGCTGCCTCGTGGTGGCCAAAGCGGTAGATGGTACAATACCATGGCATGGGGGAGAAAAGTGGAAGAATTGCATTGGGAGCCACAGGCTTCACAGGGCATTGGCAGATATTGATGTAGCATATCATAGTTGCTGCAAAATCCTGGAATATCCCTCGTGCAAGCTCTGCGTTAGTGCCTGTGAGGCCGCAGCCATTGATCTCAAGCCCATTGGGGATGCCTTTGTGGGTTCCATCGAGGGCAGCGGGTCGATTCCCGCCAGGGATCTGGTGGCGAGAGCTGCAAACGAGATCAAGACAATGGTAGTGAAACGACGATCTGAGCATATGCTGGTGATTTAATTGGGCAATCAGAATTTTAAGTCAAGGTTGCTAACTCCTGAAGGTGCTGTATTAGTAATAATTGATATACAGGAAAAATTATTGCCAGCAATTGCAGAGAAAGAAAGGCTCGTTGAGAATATTGTAAAATTAATTAAGTTCGCCAGGATAATGGGCATTCCTATATTCTAACTGAGCAATATCCAAAGGGCCTGGGGCAGACAATTAAGCAGATAAAAGAATTGCTGCCTGATCTTGAGCCTATAGAAAAAACGGCATTCAGCGGTTTTGCCTCCCCAGAGTTCAGGAATCATTGCGCCAGTTAGGAAGATCCAAGCTCATTATTACATGAATAGAAACTCATATCTGCGTTAATCAGACGGTGCTAGAAGCTCTGGATAACTTTAAAATCTACCTGATAGCTGATGCAGTCTCCTCTCGCAGCAGAGAAAACTGGCGCATTGGGTTAGACCGGTTGCGAGAAGATGGTGCAATAATTGCTTCTACGGAAATGATAATGTACGAATTATTGAAAGATGCCAAAACAAAGGAATTCAAGGAAGCATCAAGCTTATTAAAGTAATATAAAATCAGAGATTGCTTTAATACTCTTGCTTAACTTACGGCCTACCATCAAGATTAACTCCAGACACTATCGAGGAGGCTGGTGTTTGGAGCTAAGTCTTTCGTCACCTCAAGAGGGAACTAAACATGAATTACCAACTGTTGTTATCAGGCAGCCTGTTGATCATCGTGGAACGCTGGCATTCACCGCCGCTCCATGCCCGCGGCATTCCCTGCACCGGCAGATGGCCCATTCATACTGCTATCTCTATATATTTGGATGGCTAAACCCTCACGGGCTGCAAAGAAGCTCTCTCATGGATGATAATGATGAAGATGATAGTTGTTGGAGATAAAATCAGGGATTTCTCATTGAAGGATCAGAATGGAAAGGAGTTCAGAGCCTCTCAAGAGTTAGGAGAGAAGCTTCTCCTCTCATTTCATCCCCTGGCCTGGACATCAGTCTGCTCTGAGCAGATGAAATCGCTGGAGACTAATAAGAATCGATTCGACTCCCTTAACACAATTGCCTTGGGCCTGAGCGTGGATTCAACTCCCTCAAAGAAAGCCTGGGCAGAGAGCCTGGGAATCTCGAACACCCGGCTCCTGGCCGATTTCTGGCCGCACGGCGGTGTGGCAGCTCTCTATGGCCTGTTTCGAGAATCAGATGGCTTTTCGGAGAGGGCCAACGTCCTCATAGATGATACGGGAAAGGTCGCTTTCGTCAAGGTCTACCCTCTGAGGCAACTGCCCCCTATTGATGAGGTGATAGAAGAGATAAAGAGGCTGGGCTAGGGGAGTTCGCCAGCACCTCGTGCTTCGATAGCAGCGGCTCTGGGGTTATGATCCCATCGAAGGCTATAAAGGCTATAATATGAATAATATATCCTCCTGACCCACATATTGCAGTTACCAGGCGGTCAGTCATTATGCCCTTATGTAGGCTTCTGGATTCAGTGGCTCGCCCACAGATGCCAGATCCGCCCGAGATGAAGATCCCTGTGAGCACTATAAACCTGCCTGAGATCAGAGTATCAGACCCTCTTGGCGCTCCAGATAGGTAATGAATATTTATCTTAATAGCACCAATGAGTATTAGAGGTGGAAAGAATGAAAAAGATCCTGGCTCTCATACTTCTGGCAGTGTTTCTGGTTGGCAATGCATGGGCTCAGCCAACTCCCCCGGCAACGCCCCCCAGCCCTGAATCGCAAGGAATCCAGATCCCACAGGCATCCTCTGGCTCACAGGCTCCGCCGTCGTCAGAGAGCGACCAGACATTGATACCCACAAGTGCGGCATCGGCACGGACTGCAGCCCCTTCAAACCAGGAAACTGCGTCCTCATTCAGGGCAGGTGCTCCTTCAACTCAAGCAACCGCCACATCAGCCGCTTACGGGGGCACATACCTGGTACTCCCTCCGGGAGTCACAACTCCAAACAGATTTTATATTCCCTACTCGCCGTCAACCGTGGCCGGATGCAACTTTGGCCAGTGGCTGCCCATGTGGCTGGATGTCAGAGGAACCGGACCGCTCTATATGTATGAATGGTACCCTGATGGAAGGCTGGTGACCAAATACCTGGCCTCTATACGCTACCCCGGCTGGCAAAAGATGTGGTTTAACGGCGATGCGACAGGATGGCACATTCTTCAGTACTACTGCAATGGCTGGAGCAACTACATCTATGTCTATGTCTATGGCTCATATTATCCGCCATACTATGATTCCGGTTACTATCCACAACCCACCTATCCGACTTATCCAACCTATCCACCGACTCCCGAGCCCGGATGCGATGCGCAGATAACCATCACATCCAGTTACCGCAGAGGCTACTGGGTCTATGTGGACAACAACTACATCGGTGGCGACGGCCGTCAGGGGGACCGTATTGATGGGACATTTACCTTTGCAGTAACCGGAAACCAGCCCCATAATGTCAGGATTTACAGTGATGGCTTTACATACACCCGGACCAACAGCTATAGCTGCGGCCGTAGCTATACCATATATATCTAAACAGGACCATGCAGGTCCTATATTTTATACTTTAAATTAGAGCCAGAATGAACCCTCTCCCAAAACCACTATGGCAGCGGAGAATGCGATCTTGGATTCTGCGGAGGCCGTGACGAATGGCAAGAGGAGCAGCAATCCATAAAATACAAAGGAGAGGATGAACAGGGCCATTCCCAGCCGGCGCTTCAGGCTATGAATATCAACTTTCATTGGTCTCTCTTCTATGTGGCTGTACCAGAACTTGAACTCTTGCATTGAGGGTGCTGTCGGACCGATGAGTGCGGGGCTGGAGGGGTAGGGTGATGTTTCCTGCCTGGATTGCCTGGCGTTTGTGGTGTTCATCCAGTTGCGATCGGTGTCGTGCAAGGCCAATGGCGGGGTGAGGAGCACAGGATATCGACTGCAAGCACCTTTAAATGGATGAGGAGTAGGTACTTATAGGTTCAAGCACTTTTATTCCTCTTTGGTTGGGCATTTTCGGACCGCCATTGAGAGATGAAGTGAGATGCATATTGAATAATGTTACCGGCAATGGGAGCAAATCATGAAAATTAAATACACCAAGATATTCGTCAACAATCAGGATAAAGCCCTGAATTTTTATACTGAAATCCTGGGCTTTGTGTAGAAAATCGACATCACCTCAGGGGGGCTACAGGTGGCTGACGGTCGTCTCACCCGAGGATCAAAACGGCACCGAGCTTATACTCGAACTGAATGATAATCCGGCAGCAAAAACATACCAGAAAGCAATTTTCGAGCAGAGCATTCCAGCGGCAAACTTCGATGTTTCTGATGTTCGTGCAGAGCATGAACGATTAAAGAAGCTCGGCGTGAAGTTCACAATGGAGCCGTTCCAGGTAATGGAAAATGTAATCATAGCCATCTTCGATGATACCTGTGGCAACTTGATACAAATACAGCAAATGGGGCAGGAAGAGTAGGCGATCCACAGGAAGAAGCCAACCATATAGAAAAATTATTAATGTTTGGCAAACAATATAACTGCTCGATGAACTCCACCAATTCAACCTCATCCAAGACCGGCCACATGCCGGGCTTTGCAGGCCGGGTCGCAGTGGGCAATATCGAGATGTACTGCGAAATCCTCGGCCAGGGAGAGCCGCTGATCATGATCATGGGCCTGGGGGGCCATTCCCTTGATTGGGGAAGGATAGTGCCCCAGAGGCTGGCAGAACGCTTCCGGGTGATACTATTTGACAACCGAGGAGCAGGGCGCAGCGACCAGCCTCCCGGCCCCTGCACGATCGAGCAAATGGCAAAAGACGCCGCCGGCCTGCTGGATGCCATCCAAATTGATCGCGCCCACGTCTTCGGAGGGAGCATGGGGGGCATGATCGCTCTGCAACTGGCCCTGGATTTTCCCCAGAGGATCAATAAGCTGGTGCTGGGAGCGACAACCGCTGGTGGAAGCTCCAGAATCCGTCCGCCGCCCGAGATAGAGAAGTACTTCTACCCAAGAACGGACCTTTCCGCCCATGACTACCTTTGGTGGACCGGAGCGGTATGCTATCCGCAGGAGTTCATCAATGCCCACCCGGAGGTGGTGGAGAGGAAGATCCAGGCCAACCTTGCCTTTCCCGGGACGCTTGCCGCCTATGAGGCCCAGCTTGAGGCCTTCATGAACTTCAATGTCCAAGAGCGCCTTGGTTCCATTCACGCCCCCACTATGACTATGTTCGGCGACCGGGACGTGCTGATCCCGCCTCCCAACAGCTTCGAGATCGCCCGAAGAATTCCGGGGGCTCAGATAAGGGAGATTGCGGGTGCGGGGCACATCTTCTGGATCAGCCATCCTGAGGAGACGGTATCGATGGTAACTGAGTTTCTAGGATGTTGATTTTTGAGGTTCCACAATCTCTTTTGCCATGGGTTGACCGGCAAGCGCTCGACATCCAGCCCGGCAGCCCGGTCCCGCTCACATCCAATAATAGGCCATATGATCACACTTGCCGCAGTGATCCGCAGAGAAGAGGACATGTATGTTGCCGAGTGCCCGGAAGTGGGGACCGCAGGCCAGGGGAAAAACATTGAGGAGGCCGCAAAAAATCTCAAGGAGGCTACTGAGCTTTATCTGGAGGAGTTTCCTCTAAAGAGCAAGGAGAGATCTATTATAACCGACTTTTCTGACCTTGGAGATACCTATGTTTGTCCCTCCAGCCTGGAAAACAATCCTCACCCAATGATCCCTCATCCATATGCTAAATTCTAATCATTGCATAGATAATGCTTAAATATCCATAATTGATATTACTTATAAATTCATTTTCCTTTCTCGATATCGATCAGATTCAGGATGTAAAGGAGGCAAAAAATCATGTCAAAAACGGATTTAGTTCCTTGGTGGTTGATTCTACTGCAGGGCCTGCTCGCTCTGATCATAGGCATCTATTTGATCCTTTATCCGATAAAGACCACTATCTACCTGGTTCAGGTTCTGGGATGGTACTGGCTGTTCGCCGGTCTCCTGACCCTGGGCACCATACTGATGGATAAGACCGACTGGATATGGAGAGCTATCAGCGGCATCCTAGGAATCCTCGCCGGAATTGTGGTAATCGGCCATCCCTTCTGGAGTGCCTTATTGGTGCCAGAGACGCTGGTGATTATCGCAGGAATACTGGCCATCTGTTTCGGAGCACTGAGCCTGTTCTGGGCGATGAGAGAGGGATGGGGTGCAGCCATCGCGGGAGTCTTGAGCATTATATTCGGATTGCTGATTCTCGGCTCTCCATTGCTTGGAATCGCCATGATGATCTATCTGCTGGCGGGACTGGCAATTGTGGGAGGCATCGCCAGCATCTACCTGGCGTTGCAGCTGCGCTAGAGGATAGGCGGATAATTGAGCATTCAAATTATAAGCGTTCAATTATCAACGAATCAATATCCATAGCTTCCATCTATCAAGAGGAGCGTGACCCTGCCGGGCTGGGACTCATTGCAGAGGATTACGCACTTTCCAATCTTGCTTGGAACTTTATAGATATTCCGGGAGCGAAGATCCTCCAGGGGGAAGGTGAACTCCCTTATGCGGCGCAGAGCATCCTCCAGGGTGGGGACGATCTTATTTGTCCCTGCTACGAGCAGCAGCTTTCCTGCGCCGTAAGGCCAGGCACCCACTCTGCTCCCGGTAGCATCGCAGCCCACCAGCTCCCCAGTCATGGCTATGGCATTCACCCCGGAGAGGAAGTAGTTGGAGGTGACGGTCTTTCGCCTGATCTCGGCTCTTTTCCGGGGATCTTTCTCGGAAGCGACCGCTAGCTTCAGATTATTCCATTCGTGCTTGCCGCTCTCCATCAGCTCCTGAAAACCTATCTCTATGAGAGTGGTCGATGAGCCATTCATAACCTCAGATCCGGGTGGGATCAACTCCCTGATCCTGGCCAGTGCCTGGCTGCCATCCGCCAGTCGCTCAACCTGAATGCCTCTTTCTTCGACCGCCTTTACGGTAGCCGCTATGGTCTGCTCCTCAGGTATTCGATTCCATTTCCCTGTATCAAGATCAAGCTGGGGCAGTAGGTTGGCGGCGCTGTATTTGCTTCTTAATTCCATCTCTATCGCCTCACATAATCTAATTCCTCCAAATCGGATATAGTTTGGCCTTAATTCAGTTGAGACCGAAATGCTTTTATGCTTATACATAATAATTAATGGTTATAGATGTTGGCTGAATATATCAAGAGGATGATGGAAATGTCAGTGCTGGAAGATCTCTCTTACCAAAAGGCAGCTCTGCTAAAACGTAAATCGGCATTGTTAAATCAATTGGAGCGGTGCATGGCAGAGACTGAGGAGATAGATCGAAAGATATCCGTGATAGAGAGCTGTGAGCTCGAATACGATCTGCATCGGAACATGGAACTGATTAAATCAGAGCGCAAGAGAGCCAATGCCCTTTGAGCAATAAGGGGGACGGAATGGAAATCAGAATGATGTGAAGGCGGCAAATGATCAGGTCCCAACCGGATGCCAGGTGTAATTCAAGATCGACCATTCATTTTCCTTGAGCAATCTGATTGGTTCATTGCTGAAACCGATGATGCATCGTTTTCCTACCGCAGGCTATATTTCTCTGGACCAAATGCTATTTTAGGAATCGGTTCGATGAGGCGTGAAAATGGGGATGTCTGCAACCAGAGTGGTATTGATAAGCCTGTTTCTGATCGTGGGAATGCTGGTGCCGGGGATTATCTGGCAACCGAAAGGCTCTTTTGAGCCCTGGAGCATCAATGAGACCGACTTTCCTCACAATGGCAGCTCAGAGAAGAGGGCATCCTTTCTGCTCAACTATGCCATACTGGCCCCGTCCATCTACAACACCCAGCCCTGGAGGTTTTATGTCTCTCCAGACGAGATCCTGATATTCGCTGATGAATCCAGATGGCTTGAGGCTGCTGACGGCAATAAGAGAGAGATGTATCTGGCCATTGGTGGAGCTATTGAGAACCTGATCGTAGCCGCAGACCATTTCGGTTACAAGAGTGCCGTTAGCTACTTCCCGGAACCGACATTATCGAACTCAAATCTGTCGGAATCAAATGATATCGTGGCCAGGGTCTCATTGCAGCCCGGTGCCCTTCCATCTATGGATTCACGCCTCTTTTCCGCCATCACCCGGCAGGAGACGAATACCAGCCACATGGTAAATGAGAGCCTCATCGGGCAAAAAGGCATGGATGAAGAGATGAACGAGTTTGTCAAGGCCATCGAAGAGCTGAATACCGACCGGGATACAAGCATCATACTCTCCGCTGATCCCGGGATCCGGAAGGGACTTTTGAATCTGACTGAAGCTGCCGACCGGGCGCTATACTCTGATATCACCTATAAGAGCGAACTGGGCCATTGGCTCTCCCAGGGAGGCATGGGATCAACAGGATTCCAGGCCAAGATCGATCAGATAAAGGTGGCATTCCTGGACAGCGTTCCCGGCCAGATCGAGATGGACACCGAGATCATAAACAGCTCTCCATATCTGGGATTTATTACCAGCAGCAAGAATGATAGAGAATACCAGGTCAGGGCAGGCAGGCTTTTGGAGCGCATATCATTATTGAGCAGCTCCCATGGGTCCAGCCTGGAGCCCATGGGCCGGGCACTGCAAACGGCAGAGACGGAATCCGGAGTGGCCAGACTGCTGGCCAGAGAGGAGACGGCCACAAATAGCTCAGTTGTCCAGATATTCTGCCTCAGAACTGGCGGGCCTGCCAGTGAACCAACTCCCAGAAGACCGGTGGATGAGGTTTTGCTGTAAGCTGGGGAAAAATATGGGAACACCCCAGAAAAAGGAGCGCCTTAGCAGGGAAGCAAGCATATCTCTACACCCCCGGCAGGGCGTTTCCCGGATTCTCTGGAGCGGTCCCCGGCACTGCTCCTACCCAGGTATAATATGAATCCGCAGGATAGCCAAGGATTCTTCCGCTGGCATCAGGCTTCAACACCCCGCTGCTGGATGATCTTACTGGAGCAGAGATGGGATGGCGGGAAAACTCGGAAATCAAAGTCCTGTTGTCAGCAAAAGAGGCCCAGAGGAACTGGTTGTAGCTTTCCAGATAGGTATTATATTGCCCGGCGTAGTCGGTCACATACTGGCCTCTTCCATAGTATTCTCCCATGAATAGGCCTATCTTCAATCCATTGGCCACTCCTCTCTGATAATCGCTCATCTCCGCCATAACAGGCATCAGGCAGGCCAACAATAACACAATCAAGAATGCTGCGGTCCTGGTCTTAATCATCAATGTATCCTCGCGGGCCTAGATGCCTGAATGAGTATATACCTTTCTCCTGGGACAAAATAAGAAAGAGAACAAGAAAGAGAACGAGAAAGAGGGTAAGAAAGGAACGGAATATAGTCCCGACTTACTTCACTCCCCTGAAACACTCCTCCAGCTTCTCTTTATCCATTCTCTTTGTGATCAGGCTCACCACAACGGTAGCGAGCATCGCTAAAGGCAAAGCAACCAGGATCGGATCGACCACCGGCCAGGGCATATCGGCTATAAGCATATCTTTGCCCAGGAGCATCTTGCTTATTCCCAGTGGAACTGCCTCTGCTTTGTGAATAAACAGGTACCAGAAGATGGTTACAAACGTCCCCGTCAACAGGCCGGCAATAGCTCCCGCTTTGGTGGTCCGCTTCCAGTACAGGGCAGTGGTATACATGGGAAGGAATGCGGAAGCGCACAGGCCAAAGAAGACCGCAGTCCCCCGGGCGATGATATTGTCCGGAAGGATGTAGCCGAGGATTACTGCGATTATCATGGCCACGATTATTCCTGCCCTGGTGACCATTATCGAGCTTCCCCCCTTCTTATGGCTGATAGTCTCATAAATATCCCTGCCAATGGCGCTTCCCTGAGTATGAAACTGAGAGCTGGATGTGGACATAGCCGCCGCCAGAAGGGTGAGCATGAAAATATAAACGAACCACTCCGGCATTGCCTCATTGATGTAAATGGGTATTATGCTGTCGGCATTTCCGCCCGCAACCTTGATGGCTATATCGCCCTGGGTCTGGAAGAAAAAGACATTGGAGAGGGCCCCTACTGTGAAAGCAACCCCGGTCATGAAAAGGATGAATACTCCGCCGATCAGTGTTCCCCGGTGCAGCTCCCGGCTGGACTTGACGGTCATGAACCGAACAGCGAGCTGGGGCATGGCCAGGACTCCTATTCCCACACCAAGGACTATGGTGGATACCAGTGTCCACCACCAGCTGCTGCCCAGAGAGGGCATTTGGGTCCAGCCAGTATGTCCCATCTGAGCCAGATTTTCAGGAACGAGATGGGCCATGTTGGTGAGAGCCTGGTGAGCAGCGGTTATTCCTCCCAGATGGGAGTAGGTCATGAACAGGAGAAAGGCCATACCGATGAACATGATGGTGCCCTGAAAAGCATCGGTGTACATGACCCCTCGAAGCCCTCCCCAGATGACATAGGCTGCAATTATAACCGAGTATATCAGTAAAGCCACATCAAAGTCTATGGATAAAGTGGTCTCCATAAATCGAGCTGCTCCTATCAGGACCACCGATGCATAGAGGGGCATTCCGAGAAAGATCACCAGGCCGCTGAAGTACTGAATGAACCGGCTGTCGAATCTTTTTCCAAGCAGCTCAGGAAAGGTCATGGCATTGAGGTTGTGCCCCATCTTTCTGGTCCTCTTGCCATAAAAGACGAAAGCTATGAAGATCCCCACAAAGATATTGAAGAACGTAAGCCAGAGCAGACCCATGCCGAAAAGCCCCGCATTTCCTCCGAATCCGACTATGGCCGATGTGCTGATGAATGTAGCACCGTAGCTCATGGCCATGATGTAAGGATGGGCCTTCCTCCCGGCAACAAGATAGCCTTCAGTATCCTTGGTGCCCTTCCATCCCCGATAGCCGAGATAGAGAGTGATCAGCAGGTAGATCAATATGACAACGTTGAATAAAAGGAGATTCATTCTTATCACATCCCCAGTTCTTTCTCCTGCATCTCTTCTTCTTTCGATTCCCAGGCGGCTTCTTCGACGATCTCCTGCGCCTCCAGCTCACCGCCTCGATTCCAGTTGATAATACCGTAGATCACGCATATAAGCGTGCTTAGAATACAGAGAATATAGACGCCCCAGATCCAGGGATCCTCAATGCCGAGCATTATTAACACCAACCCAGTTGTTGTAGCCTATTTCTGTACGCTGCAGATCAGTGCAGTGAATTATCTTTCCATCCAGTTCTCCTGATTGCACAATCAGCCCCCCATGATGGTCGAGAGGCTTTTTGTGGCATGTGGTAGCATGTAGCAATGATCAAAATATAAGGATGTCGGTCAGAATTATACATTATGTTTTTTTCCACGTGCCCTGCGAATGGATTAATTAATTTATATTAATAGTTCTGATACTGTTCTGGGCGGCACATTGAGGATCTTCACGGCAATGTCTACGAACAGATCCTCCTGTTGCTGGCGGTCCATTCCAAAATTGTCGTCCAGACCGAGCCGTTCCATCTCCAGAGCAATAAGCCTGACCTGAATCTTGGCGATCTTATGGCGCTGGCCCAGCTCTGCGATCAGGTTCATGAAAAATCCCATGCTTCTGGGCCGATCAGAAGAGAGATTTTTTATCAGGCCGCATTCAGTGCAGTAGGGATGGGGCTTGAGTCCTCGTTCCCTACCTTCAAAGTAGTAAGGCAGCCAGATCTTTTCTTTGCTGCCGGATAGCTTGTGTTCACAGTCGAGCATCTGATTCCACTTCCTTCAAATTTAATGTAAGCTACTTTAAAGTTTAAGTACTTTTTGAGCCGCTAATATCATATTTTTACAAATATTTTCTGACTATTTAATTTACTTAACAATTGAATACATCGAAAGCTTTAACCATTAGCAGAGCAAAATTCATAAGGGTGATTCTATTGCGATTGATATTAAAAACAAGCATCTTGCTGCTGGCTATTTCCATCCTGGCCGGCCTGACAACTGCAGCAGAAGAGAATGGCGAATATACAGTAAATCTGATCACCAATGAGACTATTGGATCCTATCTGGTAAACGAGACGGGATTTGCCCTTTACTACTTCATAAACGATCCCGGAAACGGCAACAGCGCCTGCTATGGCGACTGCATTAAATCCTGGCCTGCCTTCTATGCGGAGAAAATCACCGTGCCCGAATCTCTGAACGCAGCGGACTTCACACCAGCAGTAAGGACCGATGGATTGAACCAGACCGCCTACAAGGGATGGCCTCTGTACTTCTATTATGAGGATACCGCCCCCGGAGACATTAAAGGCCATGGAATGAATGGCGACTGGTTCCTGGTCAATCTAGAGGATTTTGTTGTCATAGAAGCCTGAAGATCATCATTCTTCAGCTTCCTTTTTTCCCAGCATCAGGGCATACTTCAGATAGTTGCAGGCCGGGCTTCCAATGGGTATGATCCTGCCCAAAACTTTGCCGTCTTCGATCTCCAGCTCTGCCACCGAGGGAGCAGACATCCGGGGAAGGGTGGTGCTCCCAGGACAGATGAGAAGTCTCTCGCCCTTCTCCATGATGGGACGGTGGATATGTCCGAATACCAAAACCTCTGCATTCATCTCCCTGGCCATCATCTCCGCCCCCAGCAGATCTGAACCATGTGAGGCCATGTGCACCAGTCCGATCTTCACCCCATCCACATCGATCACCTCCCTCTCCGGCAGGAGCCTCTTGAGCTGGGGTGAATCGGAGTTCCCCCTCACCGCCACCAGCTTTCCCAGATCTTTCAGGGCAGAATAAGCCTGGAAAGATACAAAGTCCCCGGCGTGAAGGACGATGTCCGCCTTCCCTGCTAATGCGGTCACCGCCAGAGGTAGGCTGTCACCATCCCCCAGATGAGTATCAGAGAGAGCTAATATCCTGGTCATTCTTTTCTTCATCACCGCATCCTGGAAAAAATATTAGACGGATCCTGATCCCCTGGGGCTCATACGTGCATCCGCCTCATTCCGGCCTCAGCTATCCCCAGAAACTCCGCTCCCACGGCCACCACGCTGTTGGTGAAAATGGAGGCGTTGATCTCAAAGATGGGATACCTGAACTTGGTGTAGTCGGACATCAGCCAGGTGGTGGAAGATGAGTCGCCGCAAAAGAGACTCCGGTACTCTTCTTTTACCGGCACCACTGCAATATCACCGCTCCTTTTGCATTTGCTCAGGATGGAGACCTGGCGAGATGAGGGATTGGCTGTTATGGGCATAACATCAGCTCCCTTGCTCAGGGCCATATGAGTCCCCTCCAGGGCCTCGTAAGTATTGCCGCTTCCGGTTATCGGTATGTATACATCCCCTATCTGAAAGCTGGGAGTATTGAAATCCCTCTCCCAATAGCTGATCTTGTTCAAATGGGTGAGCCTCATCTCAAAGGCCCTTGCCACCAGACCCGATCTGCCTACCCCACCGATGATGTATCTCCCGCTGCGCGGCAGGAGTCTGATCAGCCAGTTCTCCAGGTGCTCGTGGTCCATGCCGGAGATGAGGCGGGCATTCTCCATCAGGTCCATGATTATGGATCGATACTCCGGACAGTTGGGATCGCAGATTCCCTTGAGGCGGCACTGAATGTCTGCAAAGAGGGCATTTAAAAAGGCCAGTACCTCCAGTTCGAACTCCGTGCCCAGAGGGGATAGCCTGGAACGCATGTCCTTATCTGTGGCATGCTTCGTCCTGGCCTCGATCACCAGAACGTCTCCTTTCTCATACTCGCTCACCATCTTGTAAGCGGTCCCCTCTTTATTGGCAGTGATAAGCTTGATATCCCCGCCGCGAGTGATAAAGTCGCTTATATATTTATTAACCGATTGCGTCTCTCCGGAGCCTGATATGGCAATGCCCAGGTTCATCCCCTTGCGATAGTGCCTCTGGACGGGATCCTCCAGGGTGAAGGGAAAAACGTTCTCGAAATGGTTCTGGATCAGTTGCATGAAGCTGTAAAGGGCAAGAGCGGACCGTCCCGCTGCGAGGCCATAGACGAATTTGTTCTCTGGTGAGGGCTTGAGAAAGTCCACCATGGATTCGGAGAAGGCAGCGACGCTCGGCATATCCAGATCGAGCAGCTTCTCCAGGAAGCTGCATTGCAGATCTGTGGATGCGCGGAAGGTTTCTATCTGGCCTGACATAGTGGCTCTCTGTAAGCCCGGAAAAGATAAGCCTTCTGGGCCGGACTGAATCCCTCAATGGGACTGCGAAGGCCAATCTGATCTGACTTCAGCTTACTATCTCATCCAGCAGATCCCGCTTGTTGGCTCGATTTATCTCCTGGGCAATGCGCCTGCCATTGGAGAGACCGGGCTCGACGAAGTCGGAGTAAGGCGAGCCAGTGATATAGAGGTTGGTTCCGGCCACGATTCTGGCTGATATCTCAAATACCTTGAACTCCAGCTCGTCGGTGACTATGGTCTCCAGGCTGAAGGCGCCGATCATTCCCCCAAAGAGATCGAGGCTTGTCTCCACCACCCTCTCCCCCAACTCAAAGGCCCGGGGCAGGAGGGACTCGCGAAGCACCAGAGGGAGATTGCCAGTGACAACGAAGCTGGGATAGATCCCCGCCTCAGCCAGCTCCTTCATGCTGCCGATGCGGAATATCTCGTCGGCATTCGACTCCACCCTCCGGTCTATGCCCAGCATCTCCAGCGATCCTTTGCTCAGCCTGTAGCCGTCCGGCTTTATGGGCGAGTAGAAGAAATGGATGTAGTATCTGGTCCCCAGTATGAACTCCTGGATAGTGTATTTATCCTGGCTGCTCATCTTGCTTTTCAGCTCTTCTTTGGTCTTGGCGATAAAGAAGCCCCGGCCCCCTTTGGCTCCGTGATACTTGACTATCACCGGGCGGTCGATGTCTTCTGCTTTCTCAAACCGCATGGGCACATTGACTCCCGCCTTGAGCATCCACTCTCTCTCCATCTCCCTGTCGCTCTCCCAGGCCAGTACGCGACGGTTGCCGAAGGTGGGCACTGCCAGGGACTCGAACCTTTCGATCCCCAGATACTCGACCAGAGATCCGTGGGGAATCACGATGGCATTCTCTGCTGCAAGATCATCGGCATAGTCCAGCAGAGCCTTATAGCTCTCAACGCAGACGAACCTGTCCGGCCTGGCCAGAGGGAAGGCATCATAGAACCGGGGCGGCTGGCCGATGCAGATCCCCAGGGTTTCGAATCCCTCCTGCCGGGCGCCATGAAAGATCTGCAGGCTGCTATGCGAGCAGATGGTGGCTATGGTGATATTTTTCTTATCGTATCCCTTCAGTATCTCCGAAATCTCCTCTTTAGAAATCATGATGATATCCCTTTGATTTATGACCTTTGAAATATTAGGGTTGGCTCAAAGGTAGATAAGCCCTTCGGAGAGATTGAGGCGCACAGTTCAATAGCATTATCAATCGACTCTTCGACCAGGAAAGAGATATACCATTTTCCTGGCAGCAGACCGACGACAGTAACCTTCTGTTTTTGTCTAAAAAGCATAAATCCGACTTCCCTCGGCGACCATCTCCTCCACCAGGAGCTGGTAGAAGTCCTCAGGCACCCTCACCCCTTCTCCCGCCTGCAGTCCTCTCGCTTCCAGGTCCTCTTTGCAGGCCATAACCCTTCCAGGCCATTCTCTCATGAGGGCCTCATCCAGAAGATTATAGACACCATCTCCCGCCAGATAGAGAACGGGATCTTCACCCTGCTCCATCAGGCGCAGGCACAGCTCTGTCCTCTCGCTCTTAGTCGGCTTTGTCAGAAGGAAGATATCTCTATTTGCCATAATTCACCATTTATAACGCAATCAGGCCGTCGGCTGCCAGGGCATGCTTCACGAAATCCTCCTCATCCATAAGCTCCACTCTTTCCACCAGCCCTTGGCTCAAGAGGCCCCTCTCCGCCAGGGAGGGCTCGTGTGCCAGGACCCGCAGCTCGGGATAGGCATAGAGGATATCGGAGAGGTTCGGCACATCAAGGAGGCTGGAGTTCTGGCCGGCAAGGGCAAGATATACTCCATCAGCGTACAGGCCCAGGGTTGCATCCATCCTGATGCTCACCGCCGCCGCATTTAATATGCCATATGCCTTTTCCCTTCCATAGGGAGCGCTGTCAAGGAGATAGAAGATCGATCGCATGAAAAGTCAACCTCACGCCCTCATAAACTCCTGGCTCATGATTCATCCTGACAGTGCTATCACCCGGTCGCTCTTCTCCAGCATCTCCGCCAGATCGTAGAGGCTGGTGATCTTTATCCCTTGCAGGTAATCCGGGCATGTTCCATCCTCCTCTGCCTGATAACCTCGGGCAGCAGCGCATCTGGCGCAGGCCCTGACCACAGCCCCTCTATCCGCCAGCTCCTGAAATAGCCGTCCGACATTAATAAAATGAGAGGGATTCTGGCCGCTCTTTGGTATATGGACCGCATCCAGGTAGAGGAATATGTTCACCTGAAATACGTTGAGCGCCCGGGAGGCGATCTTATAGGCCATATCTGCAGACTGGGAGATATAAGGTCCATCTGTGAGGATGATGGTCAGTGTCTTCAACTAGCTCACCTGCACGGCATCTTCAAAGGTACTCCAATAAAGTCTTGATGTGCTCGAGATTGGTGGCATATTTGGGCTCGAGGAGCGGCGTGCATTTGTCAATCTCAGTCTCCCTGCCCACCAGCTTGATGGCGAAGGCATAGCAGCTCTGCTCGCCGCAGACCTGGCAGTCGGTGCGGGGGAGGTACTGGTAGATCTCCGCATGGTCCACCTTGACCTTCTCCCGCGGGACGGGGGTGACTCCCTTAGCAATGGCTTCATTGATGGTTTTCTTCAAATCCTCCAAAATCTCCCGCGCCTCTTCCTCGCTCTTGATCATGGTCATGGTCACGTTGCCAGTGGAATAGATGGTGATCAGAATATTGCCCTTCTGGATGATCAGAGCGCCAATTCTATCCGAGTACCTGGCGCGGGGAAAGAGGGGCTCCAACAGCTTGAGGGCTCCTTCCAGCGGCGGCTCAAAGCGGGCGATTATCCTGAACTTGCTGCTATCGGCAATGCAGGGCAGAAGCTGACGCAGATCGATGACCTGCAGGGGCCTGGTGCCGGCCAGCTCTTTTTTTGCCTCTGCCGGCGTTTCCGCTTTGGCCTCCATGAAGTTCTTTCCGAAATCCGTGAGGATGACCCTGCCCTCTTTCATGTCAGCCAGGCCCGCCTGCCCGAGCATCTGCAGGTGGTAGTCGAGCATGGTACCTCCCACTGCCTGCTCTATCTCTTCTTTTGTCCTCTCCTTTTCCACCAGCATGGCCATGATCTTCCTTCTCGTAGCATTGGCCATGGCATTGCTCACGAGCTTTACTTCAGCAGGCGATCCAGTCATTTTATATCACATCTTCATATCGGATCATTATCGCATCTTAATATCGCATCTTTAGTCTTCGGACTTCAGAGGGCTTTCACAGAATATCCTCTCCGGGGCGGAAGGATAGTACCTGTCCCTCAGC